>NZ_LARF01000016.1:0-45122 GCF_000980385.1 Ruminococcus sp. N15.MGS-57 | reverse complement strand
AAAACGCAGTTTTTGTGCCGCTGTGTTTGCTGTACCCAAAATTCAGCCAAAATAGTTATTTTTGCGATCTGGCATAAAAAAGAGTCGAGATTTCCCAAAAGCAGGAAATCTCGACTCTTTGAGCGCTGTTTTTTTACAACGCCTTTTATCATACAAGTGTATCTTTATATTTCTTGCCCTCTACCACCAATATTGGATAGCCGTCAAGATACGGTTTCACGGCTTCCGGATTTTCGTCTGCATATTCAAATATCTGATCTGCCAGCTCGTTAGCCGTTTTCGTCAGCTCCTTTATGGACTTTTCATTCATAGTAGGACAGACCGGCGACAATGTTATTACTTTAGTTTCATTTAGTGCCATTACTCTCAGCGGCCATATCCTGCAGTCGAACGGTTTGTCGTCGCCTAATATACAGCCCTTCTCGTTATCCAGCATTGGGCAATAATACAGGTCTGCATTCTGTTCCTTATCCATTTTGAACAAGAAGTGGTTTTCCTTCTTTATAAATTCCTGCTTAGGGGTATATTCCTGCAATATCTTGCTTGCAAGCGTTTGTGAGATATACGGTGTTTCCCATATATCATAGCTGTCAAAGCAGCAGCATATCCTGCACTTTGCACATTCCTCTTTTGACAATATTTTTGAAAGCATTTTTTCTGTCATGCCTGCCGTTTGCAGGCATTTCCCCCTTTCACGTCTATGGTATGTTAGCCACACTTTTGTGGATTGTATGTTTTTACTAATTATAACACGTTTCTTTGATAAAATCAATAGTGGCTTACTTTTTTTCTACATAGGGAGCTATCTGTTTTATGTGAGTTAACAAACTATTTACATTTGCTCTGCCGTATTGGGGATATTCTCTTTACGGAAGGTCTTATTAGCGGCAAAGCCTATGCCGAGCATCACTGCCATGCCTGCCCACACAAGGGGTTCGCTTATCATGATGCCGAAATATCCCATGCGTGGGGCGAGTATCATTGCCACTGCGAACTTGCCCAAAAGCTCTATTATGCTTGAAGCTATAGGTGTTATCTTGTCTCCTACGCCCTGAAGTGCGTTTCTGAAAACTATTACTATGCCGAGGATAAAGTAAAATGCTGTGTTTATTTTCATGTATTTTTCCACTGTACCCACTATCTCAGGGTCGCTGATACCTGTGATAAGGTGTGCGAAAAATGGTGTGAAAAGCCATGTTGCGGCTATTACGATAACAGACCAGCCCCATGTTATGAGGGTCGCTTTTTTCACGCCCTCTTTTACTCTGTCTATCCTGCCTGCACCATAGTTCTGGCTTGAAAAGGTTGCTGAAGCTGCACCGAAAACTGATATAGGGAGCATATAGATCTCAGATATTTTTCTTGCGGTGGTATGGGCGACTATTATGTCAGTGCCGAAGATATTTATTGCGCCCTGCATTATAACAGTGCCGATACCAACGAGAGATATCATAAGTCCCATTGAAACTCCTGTTGCATACATATCTCCTGCGAGCTTGAAGTTAAAGCGGAAGTCGCTTTTTGATGGGATAAGAAATTTGTGCTTTTTAATGATGTATATTATACAAAGCACAACTGAGATACCCTGTGCGATAAGGGTGGCATATGCCGCACCCTCAACACCCATTTTAAAGCCCAGGATAAAGAGAAGGTCAAGCCCGATATTAGCGATAGTTGATATTATAAGGAAGATAAGTGGCGAAACAGTGTCGCCCACTGCACGGAGGATACCTGCGCAGATGTTATAGAACATTGATATTATCATTCCTGCAAGGATTATGACTATGTAGGTTTTTGCCTGCTTAAAGATGTTGTCAGGCGTGTTCAACGCTTTCAGCAGTGGGTCGATAAAGGCAAGGCTGAGGGCGGTGAGGGCTATTGCCGTTGCGATACCTAGGGTAAGGGCGTGGGCGACGGACTTTTTCAGGCGGTCAAACTCTTTTGCACCGAAAAAGCGTGCTGTCACAAGGGCGAAGCCGTTTGTAAGACCATTCAGAAAGCCTATTATGACGGTGTTTACTGATGAAGTTGCGCCAAGGGCGGCTATGGCGTTTTTGCCTAAGGTCTGTCCCACGATACGGGTGTCGGCAAGATTATAAAAAAGCTGAAAAACGTTGCCAAGCAGAAGGGGCAGGGAAAACATCAATATCAGCTTTGTGATATTTCCTTTCGTTAGGTCTTTCATAATTCTTTCTCCTATTTATGTCTTATATTTATTCCTAAAACCATATTATTTTAGCACAAATAGAATTTCAATTGGTTATATTACTGTGAACATTTATTGTACATACTATACAATTTGCGGTGGTTTTATTTGTGTGCAATAACGAAAACGTTTTAGCAAAAAAACACCCGACAGAAATTTATCCGTCGGGTGCTAAAGGGGAAATTTGGTGTAATTTTATTTAACTATGTCTACACTGTCAGTGGGTTTTGAGAGATCGGCATAGCTGTATGAGCGTATCTGTCTGTCGGAGAAGATATAAATATATCCGTCCTGAACGAATGCACTGCGGTAATGATCTTTCTGGTCATTGTCGTTGACCATAGCCGTGATCTCGTCTTCGCTAGCATGATCGAAATAATCGTCAAAATAATCCGTATATTCGTCAAGCTTTATAGTTCCATACTCGCTGAAAGTTTTTGTTTCTATGTTATATTTCATTACCAGAATTTTTTCAATAGTTTTTTCATAATAGGTATATTCCCAATTGTCGCCGTCATCGGTCTTGCCTACTGTGGTTATGTCATAGAATGGTATGGCTATATATCCGTTTTCGTTGTCTGTTATTATGGAGTTTGAAGAAATAGTGCTGGCGGATCTTTGGGTCATATCCTTTCCGTCAACTGTTGTTCCCATTTCTTTCTCGTGATATTTGTATTCCTGTATAGTCTTGAAGAAGTTGAATTTCTTTACTACCTCTGTGTCATAAACCTGCACCTGATCCACTGTGCCGTTAGCATTCGCTATGCCCTTGCCGCTTGAGCCGTATAAAAGCGTTTCTTGCTTTTCTGTTTTGCTCTTGTCGAGTATCTTTACGCTGAAAGAGTCAAATGACGTGCTGTCGGTGCGCACTGCAATATCATCGTTATAGTTCGTCAGACCATATTGGAAAATGTTGTTTGCCGTTGACACTGCTATCACTTTATCATCAGGGGTCACCTGAGTTATCTTGTTAGGGTCTGAGAAATCATATACTTCATCAAGCTGGATATTGTTCGCTTGCTGATAAGTGTCATCATTGCTGTAAGCGGAAGAATAATCTCTGTAAACATACAGCATAGAATGATAGAACGTGTTATATCTTGCACTCTCGAAATCAGTGTCCTCGTATGTGAGGGTCTTTTTCACAGGGCCGCCAAGGTCATTGTCAAAAAGCCACAGGGTGCAGATATTAATGCCGCTATAATAGATATTGTGTGTGCTGATATCGTAAATGTTTGCAGAGTCGTTTGAGAACAGCGACAATCTGCCGTTATACTCATCTCCTGATATGGCGTGGCTTATATGCTCGGCGTCTGCGCCTGTGACGGTCTGGGTTTTGTTAAGCTTCATGTCGCCGCCGCCGTAGTTTATTCTTGTAATAAGCGCTCTTGTTGGCACTGTGCTGTAATCATCGTCTGTTTTTTCAAAGCCATATGCTCTTAAAATATAAATGTTGTCTGTTCCCATTAAGATGCTGCTTTCACCGCAGGCGATAAGCTTTGAAGCCATGTATGAGCCTTGATTTTTTCCGTCAAAGGACGAAAGCAGGATCATGGACGGTGTATTATCTCTGGCTGTGATATACATTTCACTTTCTTCAAAAAGCTGTTTTTCACCATTGATGTATCGCACGGGAGCGATATCCTCGGGCTTTTGGTCATCTAATAGCAGTGAAGCTGCTCGGGTGTAGCGTGACACGATGAAAAACTTTCCGTCAACTTTTCTTATGCCCTCCAGCACGCCGGGTTGTTCAAACTCGCTTATGAGCTTGATATTCTCAGGGTCGCTCACGTCAAATCCGCACATTCCGCAGTATTCGATATCGAGGTTTTTCTTTCCTGACTTCACGGGTAAGATAAAGTCGAAGAAAGCGTAAAGCTCGTTATTATCCAAATACATTGCAACAACGCTTGGAGCGAACTTACAGCCGTACTGTTCGTATTCGGCAATGTCGACAAGACCCTTTTTAAGGAAGGTTTCCGCAAAGATATCCTGTTCTGACTTTGTGATATTTCCGTTTTGGGTAATATAAACGTCGATACCGCCATTGTCAGTAATGAAATGGGCATTTCCGTAGGTTATGTTTGTTTCCAGCTCATCTATGCTGTTTGTGGGGGTGATATCCACGCCTGAGCGAGTGAGCTGTATATCAGCGGGGTTAGGGGTGAGCTGGTGATCTCTAAGTGCCTGCTTATACAAAGCCACATAGTCATCGTCATCAACAGTCAAAGTGTCGATATTTTTGAATATATAGCTATTGTCAACTATAAAGTCCTCTATGTTTTTGCTGTTGCTATTTATATAGTTGTAAAGACCCTTATAGGTCGTTCCACGGAGGCCGTCAAGACCTGAGGCGTCAGCGGACTGTGAAGAAGCGGAATTGGGGTATTTTTTGACGAACTGGGTATTGCTGAACCTAAGCACAGCAAATCCGCCTACCACAAGGACGAAAGCCGCCACCACAGCCAGACATCTCAGGGCGTTGCTTCTGCCGCTGTTTATTTTTATCTCTGCACTATTTGGAGTATTTTCGATAACGGGTCTGAAGCCTGCCACGTCCAGCATATCTTTTATTTCCTGGGGCATGAGCTTATCAGGAATTTTGTTTGCCTGTTCCATTTGTCTGATAAGCTTTCTGCGTTTTCTTAAATTTCTCATCATGTCACCTCCTTTCCAAACAGCTTACTGCGTATTTTTGCTTTACCTCTGGATATATGGGAACGGACTGTCGTATCTTTAATACCTGTTATCTCCATTATCTCCCTGCCTTTGTAGCCTGCTATACAGTGAAGTGATATACAGAGTCTTTCCGCTTCACTGAGATCAGCAAACTCTTCTAAGATCTCGCACCGCTTGAAGCCGCTTTCGTCCTTGATTATTGCGTCGCTTTCATTAATATAATCGAGGTTAGAGCGTCTTTGGGCGTATTCCTTTTGTTTTTGTTTGATCTTGGCGACCAGAATTTTGAACATCCAGCTATCGAAAGCTTCGCTTTTCCGTAGCGAGGAGATGCTCATATAGCCGTCCAGCACAGCGTCCTGCACTGCATCGGCGGCGTCCTCGGCATTTTGCAGGTTAGCGAGGGCGTAATAATAAAGCTCCTTATATATCTCTCCATAGAGCTTAGAAAAGGCGTCCGTATCGCCGTTCACCGCAAGTTCTGCGAGCTTTTTTCTTCCCTTTTTGTCCAATCTGATCCCCCCTGTCGTCCGTCATAATATAAGTGTATATTTTTCACTGAAATGTTGCAGTGAAAAATATTTTTTTGAATAAAAAAATCGGGGACGAGGTGGTCGTCCCTGATGATATTTGTTTATCAAACTGTGTAGGTGCTGGCGCCGCAAAATCGCTTCGCTCGGTGCTGAGGGGGTAACTTTGGTCTGCTATGCTAATTCCTCATTCCTCACTCCTCATTCCTCATTTTTTTCACACCGCATACCCATTCCTGTTCAACAATTTTATAACCTTATCATAATTAAGTCCCTTTACAGTATGATAGTCTGTACTCTCCGAATTGGTATAAACTCTCACGGCACAAGTATGGCTTATCTTCTGAAACGGATTTTGCATGACGGTTACCATTGACACTCTGTCAAGTGCGGC
The DNA here is from genome assembly GCF_000980385.1 of Ruminococcus sp. N15.MGS-57. NCBI lineage: Bacteria > Bacillati > Bacillota > Clostridia > Eubacteriales > Oscillospiraceae > Ruminococcus > Ruminococcus sp. N15.MGS-57. Next base: position 39,313 of record NZ_LARF01000016.1, on the reverse strand, counting down.
TATTGATTTATGAAAGCTATACCATTTACAATATGACAATGTACAATACCCGTTTTCAAAGCCTATTGACGTTGTGAACGCTGCCGCCGCCTTGACTATCACGAGCCACAGCAATGGTATGGTAGTTAGTATAACAAGTATGGTTATTTCTCTTTTCCAGTTAGGAAAAAAGTAAAGCGTTCCTCTTCCTGATACGATGGGTATAAACGTGCATATGAGCGGTATCGTTATAAATCTGCCAAGGTCGGCTTTTCCTGTGGAGATGTCGCTTTTCACCGGCGGTATTTTCGGCATGAGCATCTTCAGGGAGCGGTCAACCTGTCCGTTTGTCGTTATCGGTATAAGTGCTGATATTTCAAGCCGTCTTTTTCCGTATCCTGTACAGTGGGCAGACACAGAGGTTATTTTGCATATCTTCATAAGCAATGATTGTCTTAGGTCGATATAGTTTACTCTATCTCTATAGAGGACGTGTCTGCGTCTTGTGCCTATCCCGCTTCTGATTATGAAAAGGTCGGAACAGCGTGTGCAGGAAAAATTCCAGTGGCGCATTAGATTCGACAGAAATGATATGAGCCAGCCTCCTGCCAGCACACCGCCTGCGATAAGGATATATTCAGGCACTTCTGCAAGCACCGGAACTTTTGCTATCTCCGTATTCACTCTGCGGAGTATTTGTTCCTCCGCCTCTCGTCCTACTATCCTATATGCTTCGTAAAGTACCGACAGCACGATTATCATGCCTGACAGAGTTGATGAAAAGATGAGAGAGAATATAACGAGCAGGCTTTTCTTTGAGTTGTAGACATATTTAGGTTTGTTTTTGCATTTGGCAGTGGCAAAATGATAAAGCTCAAAGGCTCGTTTTTTTGTAAGGGTGAGCATTATATCTGCATTTTGCAGTGATTTTGCATCGGTGTCTATGTATACGGCACAGGAATGTATAAGTCTGGAAATATATCCTTGTGACAGTGACAATGAGCTTATCTCGGCAAAATAGACCTTAGTTCGTGTTATGCCGAAATAGCCTGTGTGGGCTATGATGCAATCTTCTTCAAGCTCATAGTAGACAAATATCCAGCGCAGGAAAGCGTAGCCGAAGATAAATGTGATAGTGAGGATATCAACCCAATGTGCCTGAAACCAGCTTTGAAAGTTGAATTTTGCGGCTATGAGATACTTGGCAAGAGGGATAGCAAGAAGCCACATATATTTAGTTGTATAAGATAATATCATTATAGGGTGCTGGCGGTGGGTGAAGAAATTCTTCAGCCAGCTTCTTTTTTCTTTGATAGTTTCTCTGCGGCTCATTTAAACCTTTCCTGTCTATGGTATCTAGTCTTCTTTGCGTTCTCTGTTTCGTATGGAGCTGTTTACTATGGCGGATATTTCCATGGCATCACGGCGGCTCATAAAAGGTATAAGAAGTCTTGCGCCCAAGGCGTTTAAGACAACGAAGTTAAGTCCTGTTATACTGCCTAGTGGGGTTATGATAGTTGTGACGGATTTTATTGCCGAGGTGGGCATAAAATGCCGCATGGTAAAGAAAAGCCCTGTAAAGGCGGTGACTTCTTTTGAGCTGACGGTGAAATAAGATCTGATGAAATAAAAGGGAAGCACCAGCAGGCAAAAAAGTGCGGCGATTATCCACATCGGCATAAGGATATAATTCACGGAAAATGGGATAAGTTTTTCTATGAGATTGACCGCATAGCGGATAAGAAACAATATTACCGCAAGGATAGCCCAGAAGATAAAAAGCGGTATTTTTGAGGGCTTATATCTGTGCATTTGAGGACGTTCACCTCGCTGTTTGTTTTTTTGCGTATTTGTATGTATGGTTATCTCAGTTTTCAAGAATTAATCTCCCTTTTATATCATATCATTTATAAGGCAATTATTTGCACGAAAAAAGTGTTTTCGGGGGAAAGCTATGGAACTTACGGCTATAATAAACAAGATAAATTCGTTTTTGTGGGGCGTTCCGCTTTTGATACTTTTGCTTGGGGGCGGAATATATCTGAGCATAAAGCTTGGATTCCCACAGATACACATTTTAAAAATAATGAAGAAAACGGTTTTTACGCTGTTTAAAAAAGAAAGCTCCGAAAGCGATTCTCTCTCGCAGTTTCAGACATTTTCCACGGCGCTTGCGGCAACTGTAGGAACAGGCTCGGTGGTGGGCGTGGGGGAATGTATCAGGATAGGGGGCGCAGGCTCGGTATTCTGGATGTGGGTGTCTGCATTTTTCGGAATGGGGCTTGCTTACTGCGAAAACTTTCTGGGAGTGAGATGCTCTGACGGAAAGCTTTGCGGTGCGGCGTCTTATCTCGAAAAGATAGGCAGGACGAAGCTCACGGCTGTTTTGTTTGCAGTTTTTACGGTGGGTGCGTCCCTTGGAATGGGCAACATGGTGCAGACGGGTTCGGCGGCTGCGGCTGCCCGAGAGGGGTTTGGGATACCCTCATATATATTTGCACTTGTGGTGCTTATTTTCGTATTTTTAGTAGCTGTGGGAAAAAACTCAGCAGCTTGTCTTTGCGAAAAGCTTGTGCCGATAATGGCGGTGCTTTTCATAGGCGGCAGTTTGGGAGTGATAATATTTCACCCATTAAAAGCCGCAGGAGCGATAGCAATGATAGTAAAAAACGCCTTTTGCCCCACAGCCTGCATAACAGGCTCGGTGGCAGGGACGATAATATTTTCCATGGTGGAGGGGTTAAAGCGTGGAGCGTTTTCAAACGAAGCAGGCTTAGGCTCGACGGTGGCAGTACACAGCTCGTGCAGGATAAAGTCGCCTGAATTGCAGGGAACATGGGCAATGGCTGAGGTTTTTATAGATACCTTTGTCATATGCACGCTGACGGCTGTGGTGATAATAATAAGCGGCACTGACCTCACGGGGGAGGATATGGCAGTGAGGGCTTACAATGCTGCTCTTGGTGGAGCGGGGAAGTATTTCATGTCAGGTTCGCTGATACTTTTTGCATTAGCGACAGTGGCAGGGTGGTTTTTCATTGGAGAGAGGGCTTGGAGATACCTTTTCCCTCGAAATGATATGATCTATAGGATCATGGCGATAGCTTGTGGGTGCATTGGAACGATGTGGAGCATGGAGCTTGTGTGGGGAGTGTCGGATATTTTCAATGGACTTATGGCAGTGCCGAATGTTATCGGGGTGTTGGTGTTGTGGAGAAAAGAGGTAGAAATGAGGAATGAGGAGTGAGAAGTGAGAAATGAGGAATGAGGAATGAGAAATGAGGAGTGAGGAGTGAGGAATTGGCAAAGCTGACCAGAGTTGTGCACAAGCACAAAGTAAAAGTTAGCACCGAGCGAAGCGAGAGGTAAAACGCAGGCACAAGCCCGGCGTCAGAGGGCTTGCAGGGTCAAGGGACAGAGTCCCTTGCGGAGTTTGAGGCAGAGCCTCATTCGGCATAAGCCGACTAGGTGCAGATTTAATGAGAAAAAAGCACATGAAAGTCCGATATTAAACAAAGGTGATATCGGAGCAAAAATCTGCACCGTTTTCCCTATCCCTTAGCAAATGTAAATCCGCAAAGAGCGGAGCGATTTTGCGGCGGAAGAACTTGCCCGAATAAGATGTAGGAGCTTGTTTGATGAATAATAAGATGTGCGTGCTGTGGAAAATGCGGGTGAACACCGTTCGCTCCCACATTATGCCCTTATATCTCTCCGCTTGCGTGTCTTGTCACATGACAGCCTACATTCACTGATACCGGCAGACCTGCGATATGGGTCGGTGCTTCTTCTATATTTACTGCAAGGCAGGTCTGTGTGCCGCCAAAGCCTTGTGGTCCTATGCCAAGGAGGTTTATCTTCTCCAGCATTTTCGCTTCAAGCTTTGCATAACGTTCCTTTGGATTCCTCTTTGATACGCTTCTGCACAGTGCTTTCTTTGCAAGGTATGCGCACTTCTCAAAGTCGCCGCCTATGCCTACGCCTATGACTATTGGCGGACATGGGTTAGAACCTGCTTTTGCACACACCGACACTACCCAATCCACTATCTCGTCCTCGGTAACTGACGGGGTCATCATTTTAAGCTGTGACATATTTTCGCTGCCAAAGCCCTTTGGTGCCACCATTATTTCTACCTTTTCGCCCTCTGCTATTTTAAGATGCACAACAGGCGGTGTATTATCCCCTGTGTTTACTCTTTCCAATGGGTCGGATACTATGGAACAGCGCAGTCTGCCCTCTGTATAGCCTCTTGCTACGCCTTTATTTATGGCTTCATTCAGCGAACCGCCTACAAAATGCACGTCCTGTCCTATGGTCATGAAGATAACTGCCATGCCTGTGTCCTGACAGATAGGGATAGTTTCTTCTCTTGCTACTCTCATATTGTCAAGGATATCAGCAAAGACGTTCTTTCCCACCGGGGACTGCTCTTTCCTGGCGTTGCACTCTATACAGCTTTCCATATCCTCAGGAAGATACAGATTGGCTTTTATGCACAGATCTCTTACAAGTTCTTCTACTTCTGAAACGTTTATCTCTCTCATTTTTATTTATCCTTTCGCTCTGTATTTGCTACCTTTTCACGGTCGCTGAGCTTTATTACTTTTTCGCTGTCAAGGACATAGCATGGCTTGCCCTCCAGAAGAAATTCTCCTTTTAGAAAATCTGCGCAGGCTTCTTCGTTGACGTTTGGGGCTTTACACAGCTTATCCTCGGGAATATCCGTGAAGCCTGCTACGTTGTCGCACAAAAGACCTACGGAAACTTCTTCGCCCATTGTGATTATTATGCAATCTCTGTCGGAGATCTCTTTTGGCTCATAGTGGAAACGTCTGCGCAGGTCTATGACAGGCACTACCTCGCCCTCGTTCACCACTGTTCCCGGCACATAATCGGGAAAATCAGGCACGGGAGTTGGGGCCTGCTCCGCTATGATTATTTTTATATCCTCAAAGGGCAGTGAAAAGCTTCGCCCTGCTGAGGTGAAAATGAGATATCTGCTGTTTTCCACAGCTATCCCTCCTTGTTATATTTTATCATAAGCCGCTGTCGATGCGATAATGTATCTCCTGTGCTATCTTGTCAAGGGGACACTGCTTTGACACTGAGCCGTTTTCATATGCGGCTTTGGGCATACCATAGACTATGGAGCTTTCTGCGTCCTGTCCGATATTATATGCTCCCATTTTCTTCATGTTGAGCATACCCTTTGCACCGTCACAGCCCATGCCGGTGAGGATAACGCCTATAGCGTTACGCTTTGCGCTGTATGCCACAGAGTCAAAAAGCACGTCAACTGACGGACAGTGACCTGAAACCTTTACACCTGCTTCAGAGGTGACAAAATAGCCTTTTTTATCCCTGAACAATCTAAGGTGCTGACCGCCCTGCGCTATTACCACCATGCCTTGGCTGAGATACAGACCGCTTTTGGCTTCCACAACGTTGTGACCGGTTTCAGTGCATAGCTGTTCGGCATATATCCTTGTATAGCCCGCAGGCATATGCAGGACTGCCACTATAGGGGGCAGGTCGTGGCGGAGGTCTTTAAGGATAGCTTTCAGGGCTTCCGTTGAGCCTGTTGAACCGCCTATGGCTATTATTCTGGAGGTATTTATGGCAGGTATATGCACAACAGAATTAACTCTTGCTTTTTCAAGGCGCTGTATGCTTTCGGCAAAGCGTTTCTGAAAACGCTCGTTATCAGACGGAGTGCCGTCAGGTTTATATACGACGTCTATGGCACCTGCCTGCATCATGGGATATTTATTGTTATGCTGAATGGTAAGATAGATTATAGGCACAGAATATCGTGGGGCAAGGCTTATGATGTAGTCGTCCATATTGTCTTGGCAATCACCGTCGAGAAGAACATAGTCGGGAGAAAGGGCAGTGACGCTTTTTCTGCCGTTGCTAAGGCAGGCTGAGGCAAGCTTTGAGCTTTGGAAGCCTGCGTTTGTAAGGGATTTTCTGCAAAGCTGTGCAAAGGCTTTGTTTTCGGTTATCACAAGAAAGAGAGGCGTCATTTTTTATCCCCTCCCAGCTTGCGGTATATTGCAGGGGCAACTTTTACAAAAGGCATATACTTCGGCACTGATTCTGCGTGACCGATATAGAAATAGCCGCCATCCTCCATTGCGTCATAGAATTTTCTGCATATCTCGGCTTTTGTATCGTCGTCAAAATATATCATGACGTTACGGCAGACGATAAGGTCGAATTTCTTTTTGAAAGTGAAATCATCCATAAGATTGTGGTAGCGAAACTCAACATTCTGCCTTATTGTATCGCTGACCTGCCAGAGATCCTTTGTGTTTGAATATGGGTGAAAATATTTTTTACGCCAATCTTCGGGGATATTCTTTATGGACATACTGGTATAAATGCCGTTTTTGGCAGAACGCAGTGCGTTAAGGGAGATATCCGTGGCAAGTATTTTCAAGCCCCAGAAACGGCGGTCAAAGCCGAAATAATCGTCCATACACATGGCAAGATTATATGGCTCGTTGCCGAATGAGCAGCCTGCACTCCATATACGCATATCATGATCGAGGACGTTTTTTTCGGCATAGGGGAGAAATTTCTCCATGAAGTGTTGGAAATGGTCCGTTTCACGCATGAAATATGTATGGTTGGTAGTAAGGCGGTTTATAAGGTTGGCAGTTTCTCTGCCTGTTTCATCGCTGTAGACGGCGCTGAGATATTCTGAAAAGCTGTTGAAGCCGCAGTCCAATACATAGTTGCTCAGCCTGCTTTCAACGATAGACTTTTTCCTTGCAAGGTCAAGGCCGTATTTTTTTTTTATGAATGCAGTAAGCTCGTCAAAGTCTGACTGAGAGATCTCAAGACGTGACAGCATTCCTCTTCCTCCTTGTTATTATGTTTTACCTGTTTGTTCTGACCAGAATATCAGGGTCAAGCAGGGATATGTTTTTGTTGTTTGCGTTTATAAAGCATTTTACAAGGCTGTTTTTTACGGGCGACACGGCGGTCTGCTGGGGGAGGATATCCTCAACGTCCAAGACCTTATCGCATATTATGCCAGCCTGATTTGAGCCGACTTCTATCACTATGGTACTGCTTCTGTTGTCATACTCCCCTTCGGGCAGTCCAAGACGCAGGCGGAGATCTATCACGGGAACGGCTTTTCCTCGCAGATTTATAACGCCTTTTATGAACTTTGGTGTTTTCGGGAGCCTTGTGACGGGGAGAAGCCCTATTATATCGGTGACATCTTTTACCTCAAAGGCGTAATATTTTTCATCAGAAACAAAGGAGAGTATTTTTCCGCCCTTCTGACAAAATTCGTTTATATCCTGTTCTGACATCTTTATTCACCCTTTCGGAAGTCATAATTGCCGAGAAATTCTTTCATATCCAGTATTATGGTTATACTGCCGTCACCGAGTACCGAACAGCCTGCCATGCCTGATTCCTTGAGGGGATAGGCGTCAAGGAGAGGTGAGAACGGTTTTACTACCACCTGCTGGTCAACTGTTATCCTGTCTGCCATGAGGACGGCTTCCTTGCCACCGTCTTTACAACAGAGCATTATGCCCTTTGTTACGTCCTTTTCGGCATTTGGTATATCAAAATGGTCGCTCATTCTGATAAGAGGCAGACATTTTTCACGGAGCATTATAAACTCGTTGCCCTCGGGGTCGGTGATAAAGCTTTCGGCTTTGCAGGAGAAAGCTTCGGAAACTGCGGAAACAGGCAGAGAGAAATTCTCGCCCCCTACGTCAACGCTTAAAACGTCAAGGATAGACAGAGAGAGTGGTATCCTGATAGTAAAGACAGAGCCTTCGCCAAACTTGGAGTCAACATAGAGCTTTCCGCCGACTTTCTCAAGGTTTTTCTTTACAACGTCCATTCCCACGCCTCTGCCTGAATATTCGGTTATTTTATCATTGGTGGAAAAGCCTGCGGCCACGACAAAATTGAATATCTCTTTGTCGGTATATTCATTCTCAGGCTTTGTGAGCATACCGTTTTTCTTGGCTTTCGCCATAAGCTTTGCGGTATCCATTCCTGCACCGTTGTCACGGCAGGAGATAACCACTTCGTTGGAGTCATAGCCTGCGCTCAGAGTAACTGTGGCAGGCTCGGTCTTGCCTGCTTTTGCACGGACTTCGGGGTCTTCTATGCCGTGGTCAACTGCGTTTCTTACAATGTGCATAAGGGGGTCGTTGAGGATATCTACGATAGATTTATCCACTTCCGTTTCCTGCCCTTCAAACACAAGAGTAACGTTCTTTTTGAGCTTTTGGTTCATATCCCTGACAACACGGTTCATCTTCTGAAATGCTGTGGAAATAGGCACCATTCGTATGGACATTACAACGTCCTGAAGCTCATCGGTAAGCTTTTTCAGCTCACGGGAGGATTTATTGAAGCGGTCAAGGTTTATCTCGGCTTTTTTCAGGTCGGGAGAGGAGATAACAGAACCTTCGGTTATAACGATCTCAGCCACAAGGTCAAGAAGTCTGTTGAGCTTATCGAGCTTGACGGATATCATGGATTGCTCATGCTTTTCGGCATGCTTTTTGGGGACTGCATTTGCAGGCTGAGCAGGCTTTGGGGCTGGTTTTTCCGGAGCAGACTTTTGGGCAGGCTGAGGTTTTTTGGCTGCGTTAGCAGGTTGCTCAGGCTTTTTCACCTGCTCAGCTTTGTCAACGTTCACGGCGTTTTTCATAAGGTCAAGGACGCCATTCGGGTCATCGGTGATAAGCTTTATGTAAAGTCCCTTTTTGGATATCTCGTCCCCTGCATTGTCAGCGTCAAGATCCTCAGGGAAAGTTTTTATTACCTCGCACATTTTACCTAAAGCACGCAAAAGCACCAATGCACGCATATCAGGCATTGCACAGCTTTCGGAATATGTGATCTTATAGGTGAGGACTCCCTCTTTTTCATCATCAGGGAAAAGCCCCTCATAGGTGTCGGTATCGGCTGAGGAAGTATCGGAACTGTCTGTGGCAGGCTGACCTTTCATGGTGGCAGCAAAGGCGTGTATCTTATTTTCAAGCTCTGAAAAATCGGTGAGCGGAGCGTCGTCATAGAGTGAATCAAGCTCAGATTTAAGATTATCGGAGGCTGAGAAAAGAAGCTCATAGAGAGCAGGTTTGTCATATTTCACAGTAGGGTCTTCACGGATAATGTAGAAGAGATCCTCAACTGAGTGGGCAAGGGTAGACATATTGTGCATACTCATCATGGCGGCAGAGCCTTTAATAGTGTGCATGGTACGGAATATCTCGTTGATATCGTCGGAGGAGATAGAGTCTTCCTGCTCGGTGCGCATAAGGATCTCGTCCAACTTTTCCAGAAGGTCGCCTGTTTCAAAGACGAACATATCCGCCATATTTTCCATACCGCTTTCAAATTTCGGCAAAAAAGTCACTCCCTTTCGGTGCTGTTGAAGCATACGGATATAATCAATAATATTATAGCAAATTTTTTGATATTTTTCAAGCATTTTTGTGCATTTTAAGTAAAAGAAACGATCAAGTGAGGAGTTAGGAATTAGGAATGAGGAATTAGGAATGAGGAATGAGCAAAGCTGCCCCCAAGCACCGAGCGAAGCGAGAGATAAAGCGCACGCTCAAGCTCGGCGCTGGAGGGCTTGTGGGGTCTAGGGGCAAAGCCCCTAGCGGAGTATGAGGCAGAGCCTCATTCGGCGATAGCCGACTAGGTGCAGATTGTAGTATTAAAAGCATATAGAAATAAGATATCAGACAAAAGAAATATCGGAGTAACACAATCTGCACCGCTATTCTATCCCAAAGCAAAACGTATATCCGCAAAGAGCGGAGCGATTTTGCGGCGGCAGAAACTTGCCCGAATACCTGTAGGGGAGCAGCGCAATTTCTGCTTTGCAGAAATACGACGTCCCGTTTCGAGGAGTTGTGGGGGGTTGAATTTGTACAAACCATGTAGGCGAATAAAGGCGGGCGAACGCTGTTCGCCCCTACCGCCATTTGTGGGGTTATCGGGGTTTGTGCAATAATTTTTAGTGGTTATGTTTCGCAATATTGTGTATATGTGTCGTATGGCATTTTGAAACAACGTGCTGAACTTTGTATGGTTATCGCAGGATTGGACAGGCAAACAGGTGCGGGCTGTCGAGGGCGCCAGCCCCTACATGGTTAAAAATGACAAATTGCGGATAACGCAAATAAAAAATGCGAAACGAAAACCGTTCCGCATTGGTATCATATCAAATTATTTTTCCACCGCATATCACCATGTCAGGTGATACCATTACATCAAGTGGGTCGCCGCTGAATAGGGTGAGGTCTGCGTCAAGCCCTGTCTTTACAGAGCCTACCCGGTCGGATATGCCTGCTATCTCTGCCGCTGTGCAGGTGATAGCTTCAATGCCCTTTTCATAGTCAAGACCGTTTTTTACTGCAATAGCCGCTGACAAGGGCAGATATTCTATCGGCACTTCTGCGTGGTCGGTGCAGATAGCTACCTTTATGCCGTGAGAAGAAAGTATGCCTGCGTTTGCCGGAGTCAGATTTGCCATTTCAGGCTTGCACCTGTCGCATATTACAGGACCTATCACACAGCTTGCTTCTTCCTCTGCAAGCTCGTCAGCTATGATATGACCGTCAGTGCAGTGTATAAGTACATAGTCAAGCTCAAATTCTTTCGCTATCCTTATGGCGGTGAAAATATCGTCCGCCCTGTGACAGTGAAAATGCGCCTTGACTTCGCCTCTGAGAACAGGGAGCAGAGCCTCCGACTTCATGTCAAACTCAGGCATATCCTCCTCGCTTCCCATTGCACGCTCGACCGCTTCACCGTATTTCTGCGCCTTTATAAGTGCTTCTCTTATTATGCCTGCCACTGCCATTCGGGTGTAGGGGGCGTCCTCTTTGTCAGAATAGGTGAGTTTAGGGTTTTCACCCATTGAGAATTTCATTCCAACTGTGCCTACAAGCATTTTATCTATTCGCTTGCCATAGGTTTTTACTGCCGCAATACTGCCTGCAACAGGGTTTGCTGAGCCTGGGGATACAAGACAGCAGGTTACACCTGCTTTTCTTGCAAGCTCAAAGGAATAGTCGATTGGGTTTATGCCGTCAACAATGCGGATATGTGCTGTGCATGGTTCAGATTCCTCGTTGAAATCCTCGCCCTCCATGCCTACGCCGCTTGTGGATAGTCCAAGATGTGTGTGAATGTCGATAAAACCAGGGTAAATTGTTCTGCCGTTGCCGTCTATGTCCTCGGCTGTGACAGCTTCGGGAGAGCCACTTTCTACAGCGGAAATAATGCCGTCTGTTATTTCGACCCAGCCGTTTTCAATAACACGTCTGTCGCTGTCCATGGTCTTTATTTTAACGTTGTAAATTTTCATATGCAGTTTTCACCATTCTTATTTGCCTGTTGAGCCAAAGCCGCCTGCGCCACGCTCTGTATCGGAAAGCTCTGTTACTTCCTCTACTTCGGGAGTGAAAACAGGGGTTATCACAAGCTGTGCGATCCTGTCGCCACTGTTTATGGTGTAGTCCTTGTCTGAACTGTTGTGGAGAGCGCAGATTATCTCACCTCTGTAGTCCCAATCAACAACGCCAACGCAGTTTGCAGGGGCAATGCCGAACTTTGATGCCAGTGAGCTTCTTGCATAGATAAGAAGAACGCAGTTTTTCTCGCCCTGAACCTCGGCTGATATGCCTGTGTGTACTTTCTCGGTCTGACCTGCTTTTATGGTAACAGGTGCGTCTGTGCAGGCACAAAGGTCATAGCCTGCGCTAAATTCTGTTTGTCTTGCAGGGATAACTGCATTTTCCTTAAGCTTTTTTATAAGTAATCTCATTTTATAAAACTCCTCTGTAGTATAGGCCATTGGTGGCGTTTTCGGGCTTTGCGCCCCTTTCGCCATGGTAAGCCTTTATTATTTCGTTTATCCTGTGGGCATTCTCCTCATAGAAGTGAAGCTCCATATAGTCGGCATTGTCGAAATCCGTCAGCTTGTCTGCAAGATACAAAATATCGGAATTTAGTATCTCTGCGCAATCTCTGCCCTTTGGACATCTCACCGGAAACTCTCTGCCTGTGCGGTCAAAAAGCTTGCCCTTGCAGTTTTTACAGCCTATATCGTTTCTTATAGGACAGTTTGCTGTGAGCATAAGGGGAAGTCTGCCGTATGCCACAAAGCCTATCTCAATGGGCTTCTTTAACTTTTCTATCTGCGACGCTTTAAGCTCAAAGGACACTGTGCAGTCTTTTGCACCAAGTTTTTTTACCTCGTCCAATGCGGCTGAGTTGCAGAGATTGAATGAATAGCCTGCGTGAAGCTCAAAGCCAAGGTCATTCGCAATAAGGCAGTGACCGATATTCATGGCGAGCATTTTTGTTATGCCTGCTTCTTTTACGGCTGAAAGCTTTTCACATAGGGCTTTCTCGTCGAATGTGAAGCGTGGCATTATTATCATAAGCTTGCTTTTGTCTGACACGATCTTTGCCGCTTCTGACGCTATCTCTATTGGCACACCCACAAGCTCTGTTTTGTCAAGGTCAACACCCTCAAGCTGAGAGAGCTTTGAGAGCATTATGCGGATCTTTTTGTGTTCATAGGCTTTTGGCAGGGTAGGAAGATCGTCAAGTGCTTTGTCGGTGAATTCGGCGGTATGGGTGAAAAAGTCTATACGCTTCTGGTCAAGCTTTTCTACCGCCTGCCGTCTTAGGTCATTAAGTGCGGAAGCTGGATAGGCAAGGTCTTTGCCTATGGCGGCTTCAAGTCCTCCGAACTCGTATATGGTGTCCCCAAGCTTGGAGAGCTGTTTTTTTACATAGTCGCTGTCGCAGGCCTTTTTCAAGGCTTTTTGTGGTATATCGCCGTAAACGGTCACGGTGTTTCCCTCGCTGTCACGGAGAGAAAGCTCCGCCTGAGAACTTTCCTGAAGCTTTATGGTGAAAAAGGCTTTTGTGCGCTTTTCACATCTGCGGTAAAGCTCATGAAGCTCGGGAAGAATTTTGGCGGTAGCGGAAACGTCCTCTTTCTGCCTTGTGCCGAACATTTCTCTGCCTAATCTGCCATTGTAATAGCCGTCTGTAAAGCCCCCGCGGGAAAAGACCGCTTCAAGGGCTTTCAGGTCATAAGGCTTGTTTTCCAGAGAATTTTTACAGCAGTTCACTGCCGCCGCAACATATTCAGGGCGCTTCATTCTGCCCTCTATTTTAAGAGAGAAAACTCCGTCCTTTTCGAGCCTTTGGAGCTTATCAACATAGGACATATCTTTCAGAGAGAGGGCGTAACGCTCCTGCCCCTTTGTTATCTTATCCCCTTGCGCAGGAAGTCTGCAAGCCTGAGCACAAAGTCCTCTGTTGGCACTTCTCGAACCTATCAACGCACTCATATAGCACTGACCTGACACGGACATACAAAGTGCGCCGTGGACAAAGACCTCTGTTTCGATGCCAAGGGCGGTGAGTTCTTTTATGGTATGCTCGGGAAGCTCTCTTGACAGGACGGCTCTTGAAAAACCGAGCTTTTTAGCCATTTTCACACCGCTTTCGCTGTGGATGGTCATTTGGGTGGAGGCGTGATATTCAAGGTCGGGGCAACATTCACGGCATATTTTCACAAGGGCTAGGTCTTGGGTGATAAGTCCGTCAACGCCAATTTCTGCGGCAAACTTGACGGTTTTTTTGCACTCTTCGAGCTGTTCGTCAAAGACAACAGTGTTTATCGCCTGATAGACCTTTACACCTCGCAGGTGACAGAGCCTTACGGCTTCTTTTAGTTGTTCATCTGTGAAATTGGCGGCGTTTTGTCTGGCGGAAAATTTCTCTCCCCCGAGATAAACTGCGTCACAGCCGCTTCTAAGGGCGGCTTCGAGAGCTTCAAAAGAACCGCAGGGGGCAAGTATCTCAGCTTTGTGAGCCATTAATGGCTTCCTCCCTCGGGTCTGTAATTCACTGTGCCGACAAAATTGCCGTTGTTAGGCTGATTAGGGTGGACAGGTCTTTCAATAGCGTTCTTTATCTCCTGCGAAAGAAGCTCGTTTGCGTTTATAACTTCGTCCTCAGGCTCTCTTTTTACAACTGTGCGTGCTTCGAGCTGTTCTTCAAGGTCATGGACTTTTGCCTGAAGCTCTCTTATTTCTTTCTGAGCTTCGTCAGCCTGGCTTCTTGCTCTGCCTGCGTCGTCAACATAGTCCTTTATCTGGGTGCGGATATTTTCGATATTCTGATTTGCCTTGCTAAGCTCGTCAAGACAATCAAGTGCTGTCAGCACTGCGGCGTCCTGAACGGAAAGGCTCGGGATAGCTTTCATCATGCCTTTTATCTTTGAATTTATCACCAACGCAAGTTTATTGGTATACTCCTGCGACTCTTCGGAAAGCAGATTGTATGTACGGTTATAAATATTTACTTTAAGCTTGTTTTTCATAGCTTTTGACCTCCCTTTATTTTCTTTACTGTGAACTTGTATACTTAATTGTATTATACACTACTTTTTGAGAAAAATAAAGAGGGTAAAAAGAAGTTTTTTGTAAATACGCCCTTTGCGGTGGTTTTTGCTTGACATTTTTACAAATATGATATATAATTAATCATAGATTTTCTATAGGATTTATGAAAGGATCTGACGCTGATGAAAATATCCACAAAGGGAAGATATGCACTGAGGCTTATGCTTGACCTTGCTTTACATGAGCAGAGCGGATATGTGCCTATCAAAGTGATCGCTGAAAGACAAGACATCAGCGACAAGTATCTTGAACAGATAATATCCATTCTTGCAAGAGCGGGCTTTGTAAAGAGCGTTCGTGGTGCAGGGGGCGGATACAAGCTGGCAAAAACGCCTGCGGAATACACTGTGGGAATGATACTTCGGCTCACAGAGGGAAGTCTTGCTCCTGTGGCTTGTCTGGAGGGGGAAGAAAATACCTGTCCACGTCAGGATAGCTGTGCAACGCTGACGGTATGGAAAAAGCTTTACGGTGCTATAAATGGTGTTGTTGACGGCATTACCTTGCAGGACCTTGTAAATCAGGAAAATGCAAGGATAGATGATTACGTTATTTGATATTTTGTAGGGGCGGGCTTTGCTCGCCCGTTTTTTGTGCGATTTTAAGCTGTCTGTTTGCAGAATGGAGTGGTCTTGCCCATGACCGCTCTTTTTTTACGCCTTTTTATCTTCTACCTATAGCACAAAAGAAAGCCTATATGACAGCTTGGTTTTGTGCATAATTGATTTTGTCATGTTCTTGTAAAATTATTGTGGGATATGGTATTGCTTTGATGCACAAATGTGATGTTCGGATAGGACTTTTGGATTGTGCAAAAGATACAATTTGCGGTGGAAAAAGTGTGAAACTGAGGCATTTGCAAATCATAGTCTGGAGGTATAAAATAAGGATAGAAATTAAATTGGAGTGATAATAATGAGTACAACAGTTCAGGTAAAAAATTCAACAAAGCATATTCAGCTTATTTGTGTGACAGGTCTTTTTGCGGCAATGATATATGTTCTTACGGCATGGCTTCACATTCCTACGGGTGCAGGCTACACACACGCAGGTGACGGACTTATTTATCTTGCGGCTTCGATGCTTCCTACACCTTATGCAATGGCGGCAGGCGCTATCGGAGCAGGTCTTGCAGACGGACTTTCAGGATTTGTGGTATGGCTCCCTGGAACTATCGTTATAAAGGCTATAACTGCCCTTTGCTTTTCAAGAAAGACAGAGAAAATAATCTGCGTGAGAAATCTGCTTGGAATTATCCCTGCACTTGTTATATGCGTGGTATGCTACAGTCTTTATGAGGGAATTTTTATGGCAGGCGGTTTCTCAAAGAGTGCTATAATCTCGGCTTTCGGTCAGACTCCTGCTTACTGCATACAGGTGCTTGCAAGCTCGATACTTTATATAGTGCTTGGACTTGCTTTTGACAAGGCTGGACTTAAAAAGAAGTTTTCACATTTGTTTGGATAATTTATTGGCATAAAAGCGTGATAAGCAAAGTGGACGACATCAGGTCGTCCCTACGCATTTTGGCAAAAGAAAAAGGGGCGGAAGTCAAATTCCGTCCCTTTAACGTTATTTTTATGGAGAATGAAGTTACAAGCTATATCTTTGAATAGCCGAAGCTGTTTACCAAAGCGTCGACCTTCTGTCCTGATTTGCACATTGGGCATTCTGATGATGTATATGTCATGTAATCAGGCAGATCCTTTTCTGTGAAAAGGGCGTGGATAGCAGTGCCGTTGTTCTCTTTGATAGCGGAGAATATGGAAGCTATTCCCACAAGATTGCCGTTATAGTATTTCAGACAGTCCATTGCTCTGTTTATGCTCTTTCCAGTTGAAACGGAAGCGATAAGCAGAAGCACCTGCTTGCCCCATATCTTCTTCTGAGTGTTATCTCTGAATATCATCTGATTTACAGCGTTCAGCTCAGGTGTTACTACATTTACGTCTGCACCGCTGTTTATGCCGCTTTCGCCAAGGCTTTCAGCGAGAAAGGCACCGATGATCTCTGTACCTTCAAGGCATATGATAGTGTCGATATGTGTTGAAACATAGGTGGCTGCCAATGCCTTTGCGGCTTCCTTTGCCATTTTATAACCAGTTTTAAGAGATGTTATATCTACATAATAATTGATATGCGAGTGGTTAGTTGCATAGTGACCCGGTATAACGCCTATCTGTATCTTGCTGTTGCCTGCTGCCTGTATAATTTGCATACGTTCTTCCAAAATAAAGACCTCCTTACAAGTAAAGTATGAACAGTATGTTGCTATTCGTTATTATATCACATATGAACAAGATTTTCAATGCTATTTTTGATGAATTTTGCTATATATTTTTGTGACAATACACAATTAATAAACTGATAAATCAAAATTTACAGCGATTTATTTGTAATTCGTGAGGTGTTGTGTATATTGTTGTGTAAACTAATGTATGATTTGTACAAAATTCTGCTTGTAATTTTATTGGAAAATGTGTATAATTGAATGAGGGAAACTTTAAGCAGCTCTGTGATAAAGCTTTGCTGTTGATAAATGGCGTATCGGAGGAGGTCTTTTTATATGAGGACGAGAAAGCTTTTGTCGGGGCTTGGGGCGGCTGTGATGTCGCTTATGATGATAATACCGTGGGCGGTGTATGCGGACAGCCCTCAGGTGGAGGACAGTTCCATTGTGACGGAAAGCTCTGCGGCGGAGGCTATGGCGGAGCAGGGGGTCATCAAGGAGCAGAAGAACGCCACAGAGAACACGGAGACGGACTGGGTACTTTTCGGCTGTATCGGTGGCGGTGCGGTGGTAGTGCTTATAATGATAGGGCTTATGGCTAAGAAAAAATAATACATATTAGGGCGGCGTGGGCTGCCCTTTTTTTGTTGGGGTGATTTGTTACAATCTGTTTTGGTGAATGCTGTTTGCACCGAGAGTGTTGAAAAACATCAGGTGCCTCTGCGGGATAGTACGAGAGATTTTTTTTTGTTTGCAACTTTATTTGTTATTGCACGTCTTTATAGATGAGGGAAATTCTTATGAGTTTCTTAAAACAACGTCTTTATTTATTGACTTGTATTCTTTTTATGGTATAATGTATACATAAAAACAGATAAGAACAAAAGACAACAGGACAGCAAGATAACAAAGAATAATACGCCCATGCTATACCCTTATGGGGAAGGTGGGGCTGTATTATCCGTCTGGCTGCTGTCAGGCGGATTTTTTTATGCTGTTTTGGAAAAAATCACAAACGGAGGTATTGCAATGACCACGAAAAAAAGGATATGCACTGTTATAATAGTGCTTGTTATCGTCTGCACAGTGTGTGTGGGAGGCTTTTTCGTATGGAAAAAGACCGGCAAGGGAGGCTCAAAAAGCTCACAGAAGGTATATGTGCAGAAGGTATCGTCACTTAACACTGCGTCGGACTTCAAGCTTTCTAATCGCTCGTTTTTGGGCGTTGTTGAGGCACAGGAGTCTGTGGACGTAAAGTATGACAGCTCAAAGACGGTGGCCGAGATACTTGTTAAGAACGGTGACTCTGTTAAAAAGGGCGACAAGCTTCTTACATATGACGTTGAGGCTATAAATCTTCAGCTTGAGCAGGCTAAGCTCGAGGTGGAGAGGCTCCAGAACGAGATAGCTTCAAATAAGAGCCAGATAGCTGAGCTTGAAAAGGAAAAGAAAAACGCCGATCAGGACGCTGCCGTGTCATACACGACCCAGATCCTTTCTTTGCAGAGCGACAATGCTAAGAACGAATATGATATAAAGGCTAAAAACGTTGAGATCAAAAAGCTGGAGGCTTCCACAAAGAACGCATACGTCACCGCTTCTATCGACGGAACTGTAAAGAACGTCAAGACGGTGGACAAGCTTCAGCAGGACGGCGGCGACGTTATAATGCAGATAACAGAAGAGGGCGACTACAGAATAAAGGGCAGATTCAACGAGCAGAACAGCAAAGATATCATGCAGGGAGCTTCTGTTATCGTAAAGTCAAGGCTTGATGATTCCACTTGGAAGGGCGAGATAACTTCTGTTGACACAAGTCCGCAGAAAAATTCTGGTGATGATATATACAGCTTCGGTTCAAGCGATGAGATGAGCCAGTCTTCAAACTACGCTTTCTATGTTAAGCCTGAGAACTTTGACGGTCTTATGCTCGGTCAGCACGTTCTTATCGAGATAGATAACGGTCAGGATACTTCTATAAACAAGACGGGCATATGGCTCTATTCCGACTTTATCTGCAAGGACGGCAAGAAGAACTACGTTTGGGCTAAGGACAAGGACGGAAAGATAGAAAAGAGATATGTTGAGATAGGTCAGAAGGACGAGGATAACGGTGACTGCGAGATAAAGTCAGGTCTTGAAAAGGGCGATTATATCGCATACCCTGACAAGTCTATCGAGGAGGGCATGACGGCTACCACAAATGAGGCTGACGTGTCTGTTCCACCTAATGACCTTGGCACGGACGACAACAGTGACGGTGATACCGAGGGCGGTGACGAGGACATCGCTTTTGACGGAAGTGATGAGGACGGCATGGCTATAGACGAGGATATGCTTGCAAGCATGACGGACGAGGAGATAGAAGAATACTTCAACAAGCTTTACGGTGAAGAGGAAAATGCAGAAAATGCAGACGGTGAGAATGCCGACGCTGCTGATGCTGACGCAGCTTTCGCTGAATAAGGAGGGCTTGCAATGGTATTTGAACTGAAAAATATCTACAAGGATTATTTGCAGGGCAAGGAAGCTGTGCCTGTGCTTAAGGATATTTCCCTTGAGGTTTCAGAGGGGGAATATGTGGCGATAATGGGTCCGTCAGGCTCGGGAAAGTCTACGCTCATGAACATTATAGGCTGTCTTGACAAGCAGACAAAGGGAAGCTTTGTTTTTGACGGCTGTGACATTATGCAGGCAAAGGATAGGAAGCTTTCGGAGATAAGAAACAAGAAGATAGGTTTTGTATTTCAGAACTTTAATCTGCTCCCTAGACAATCAGCACTTGAAAATGTGGAGCTTCCGCTGCTTTATGCGGGGGTAGGCAAAAGAGAAAGACGTCAGAGAGCAAAGGCGGCTCTTGAAAAGGTGGGGCTTGCACAGAGAATGATGTTCAAGCCTACTCAGCTTTCAGGCGGTCAGAAGCAGAGGGTGGCTATTGCAAGGGCGATAGTCAACAATCCAAAGCTTCTTCTTGCAGACGAACCCACAGGCGCTCTTGACACAAAGTCGGGCGATCAGGTAATGGAGCTTTTCAAGGAGCTTAATGACGACGGTGTTACTATCGTTATGATAACACACGAGCCTGACATTGCAAGATGTGCAAAGAGGATAATGTATATCCGTGACGGCGAGCTTCATGGAGAAAAGGCAGGTGAGCAGGAATGAAAAAGGTAATAATAACACTCCTGTGCATAGCTATCCTCGGCGGAGGCGGATATGCGGGAGCAATGAAATATAAGAAAAATCAGGACAAGAAAACTGTTGTGGCGGTAGTTCCTGTTGACCTTATGGCGGAAACTGCGGATGCGTACGAGTGGGACAGCTCAACGAACATGGACGGGCAGATAGTTTCTGCCAACGCTCAGAGAGTTACTCTTGACAACGAGAAGCTTGTTAAAAAGGTGTTTGTGAAAAAGGGCGACACTGTGAAAAAGGGCGACACTATACTTGAATATGACATGACGGTGGTGGAGCTGGAGCTTTCACAGAAAGAAAATCAGGTAAAGGTCTGCGAGCAGAACATCAAAATGGCTGAAAAGGAGCTTGCTAAATATAAGCTTTTAAAGCCTTCTGAGGACGCACCGCAAGAGCCTGACGATCCAGAGCCTGAGCCAGACCCAGAGCCGGAACCAGAGCCAGAGCCAACTCCAGATCCTGAGCCAACTCCTGAGCCTGTGGAAACTGTGGACGTTGTAAAGGCTGTTTTCCAGACGAAAAATGCAGGCACAAAGGACGATCCTTATATTATAAACTGCAACAGGAACACAAAGGTATCCAGAGCGTTTCTTGAAAGGATAAAGACAACGGGGGCTTATGCGGAGCTTTGCGTTTATGATGATAATTCAAACTTTATATACAAGTGGATAGTCAACCGTGAAACAATTGGCAAAAAGGCTCTTGCAGACTGGACAGTTTCACAGGGGATAACTGAGGACAAGGAAAGCGGTACGCTTTCTCTTGACACTTCTGTGGAGCAGTTCGGCAAGTTCTCTATCGTTGTGCCTGCAGGCTCAGACCGCAGTGATGACAGTGCTGACGATAGCGATGATACTGATGATATCGACAATGGCGGTGATGTGGATATACCTGATAATGGTGATTATGATGATAATGACGCCGGCATAGATGTCACTCCTGCTGACCCGTCACAGACGGACGGTGCAAATTCAGGCTCTGAGGACTATATGCACAGCCGTGCAGAGATAAAGAAAATGATATCAGAAAAAGAGGACGAGATAAAGAGCTTAAAGCTTAACCTTAAGTCTGCAAAGCTTGACTACAATGACGCTTTGAAGAAAAAGACAGACGGCAAGGTAGTGGCTAATATCGACGGAGTCGTTAAAAAGATAGGCACTGTAGGCGACGCTGCCGCAGAGGGCGATAATTCGGACGATGGTGACGACAAAGACGATAAGGACATTACAGACAGCAGCACGGACTACAGTGGTGACAGCTCTGATGATGACGCTTTCGCAATAATCGAGGGCGAGGGCGGAGTTTCCGTTACTTTTAGTGTGGGCGAGCTTAATCTTGACAGAGCGGCTGTGGGAAACACTGTTATGGTGAACTCATACAACACGGGAATGAGCATTGACGCTGAGATAACAAAGATAAGCAGCGAGCCTACGTCATACTCGTCAAACAACTGGGGTGACAATCCTAACAGCTCCACCTACACTATAGAAGCTAAGCTCAGCGACAGCACGGATTTCAACGTGGGCGACTGGGTAGGCGTTTCATTTGTGAATGACACCACGACCAGTGACAGCGTTTATCTGCCTATACATTATGTAAGGCAGGAAAACGGAAACTACTATATAATGAAAGCCGACAAGGACGGCAGACTTGTGAAAAGCTACATAAAAACAGGCAAGATAATGTATGGCACTAATATCGAGGTCAAGGGCGGACTTTCTATGAAAGATAAGATATGCTTCCCATACGGCAAGGACGTCAAAGAGGGCGTAAGGACAAAGGAGACCGACAAAGTCCTTTATCCTGAGTATTAAAAGGGGGCGGATAATATGATAGAAAATATCAGACTTTCATTTAAGGGAATACTTTCACATAAGATACGCTCGTTTCTTACTATGCTTGGTATCATTATCGGTATTGCGGCTATCATTGCTATAGTTTCCACTATCAAGGGTACAAATGAGCAGATAAAGAACAATCTTATCGGCGCAGGAAACAACACGGTGAAGATCCAGCTTTCAAACGGCGACACTGTTTGCGACTTTTCTTATGAAGCGCCACCGTCGAATGTGGCAATGTTCACACCGGACACTAAAAAACGTATCAACGAACTTAAAGAGGTGGAGTCAAGCACTTTTTACCGCACAAGAAACAATCCTGACAATCTGTTTTATCTTAACAACAAAATGGATTCGTCAACTATATACGGAGTAGACAAGGATTATTTTGACACTGTTGGATACGAGATAGTTGAGGGAAAGGGCTTTGCGGAGAGAAACTTTACCAAATTTGACAAGGTGGCAGTGGTAGACAAGACGCTTGCAGAGGGTCTTTTCCAGGGTGAAAGCCCTGTGGGAAAGGTCATAGACATAAGTGGCGAGCCGTTCACTGTAATAGGCGTGGCTGTGAAAAATTCAAACTTTGAGCCTGTTATAAGCTCCGTGGAGGACTACTACACATACAATCAGACATCAAGCGGACTTGTCTTTATCCCCACAAACGATTGGGGGATAGTTTTCCGCTATGATGAGCCAGAAAACTGTATCGTAAAGGCTGTGGACACGGACTCGATGACGAATGCGGGCAAAAAGTCGGCGGATATTCTTAACGAGAACGTTTCGGCTGTAAAGGGCGGAAGTAAGGAAACCAGCGCTTCTGTGGAATACAAGAGCGATAGCTTGCTGGAGCAGGCGAAGTCATTGCAGGATCTGAGTTCATCGACTAATAAGATGCTTATATGGATAGCTAGCATCTCTCTGCTGGTAGGCGGTATAGGCGTAATGAATATTATGCTCGTGTCGGTAACAGAGAGAACGAGAGAGATAGGACTGAAAAAAGCACTGGGAGCAAGGAAAAAGAGAATTCTTGCACAGTTTTTGACAGAAGCGGCAGTGCTTACGAGCATAGGCGGAATAATCGGAGTGCTGACGGGCATAGGGCTTTCACAGGTAATAGCGAAGGTAGCGGAAGTGCCTGTGGCGATATCCTCGGCGTCAATAGTAGTGTCGGTGGTATTTTCAATGGTAGTTGGAATAGTATTTGGACTTATTCCGTCCATAAAGGCGGCGAAGCTCAATCCTATCGACGCTTTGAGATATGAATAATAAGCTATAATAAAGCGGTGTCGGAGTGTAAAGCTCTGACCCGCTTTGTGTTTTCTTATACGAGGAAAAAAATCAAAGAGCGAAGTGATTTTGCGGCACAATAAACTATCCCCTACATTTGGGTGCAGTGTTTATACAATGTAATAATCAGTAGGATTGTGAAAAAATGAAACGGGCGAACACTGTTCGCCCCTACAGTTGGTCTGTGCGGAAAACAAAAAAGCAGGCGGAGATCAATTCTCCACCTGCTTGCGTTTGTGTAAATCAGAAAAGCGACTTCACCGCTTCACATATCTTCTCTGCTATATATGGATTGTTCATGGTGTAAAGGTGTATGCCGTCTACATCATTGGCGATGAGATCTACTATCTGCGATACCGCATAGGCTATGCCTGCATCTCTCATTGCTATTGGGTCGTTCTCGTATTTGTCCATTATCTTTAGAAACTTCTTCGGCAGGGTCGCATGACAAAGAGTTGTCATTCTAAGTATCTGCTTTTTGTTGGTCACAGGCATTATTCCTGCTTCGATAGGCACGTTTATCCCTGCTATGGCTGTTTTTTCTCTGAAATCGTAAAATGTGCTGTTGTCAAAGAAAAGCTGGGTGATAAGCTGTGAACAGCCTGCGTCTACTTTATCCTTCAGGTGCTTTATATCATCTACTATGCTGTCGCACTCCGGGTGACATTCAGGATAGCATGCGCCTATTACGTTCATGTCGCTGTGTTCTTTTATGAAAGATACAAGGTCGGAAGCGTAGTGAAAATCACCTGCCGGCTCAAAATCAGGGTTTCTGTCACCTCTCAAAGCAAGTATGTTCTCAATATTCGCAGACTTCATCTCTTCAAGCTGCTCTAATACTCGTTCCTTTGTCTGATAAAGGCATGGAAGATGTGCCACCGACTCTATCTTGTGGTGATTTTTTATAGCCGAGCATATGTCGATAGTCGCATTGTTCGTGCTTCCGCCTGCTCCGTATGTTACGCTGATAAAATCAGGATTAAGTGGCTGGAGCTGTGATATGGTGCTGTATATGCTCTCAACAGGCGTTGAACTCTTTGGTGGGAACACCTCAAAGGATAATGTTGTCTTTTTCTTGAAAAGCTCGCAGGTCTTCATTTATTTTCCTCTTTTCTGTTATCTATATAAAAATATATTTTTTATTTTTCAGCAAAGTATATTATAACACAAAATTCCTAGTAAATCAATAATTTTTATTTTATGGTCTATCATAGCTTAAAGCTATATTGAACGGAGATACAGGTATTATCTTGAAAAATCAGGCTGAAAAAGGTGACAGTCGGTGAAAATTGTGTGTAATGCTTGATTATTGGCGAAAAGTATGCTATACTTTACTCATTGAGCAGATAACAAAAACAGCAGAGAAAGGCGGTTTTTTGTTGAATAACAGAGATCAGTTCAAAAAGATACTTAACTATCTCAGCGCACTTGTTATAATCTGTGCCTTTATGAAGTGCTTCGACACGGTTTGGAACAACTATTACAACAAGGCGATGCGTGACCCATTCTGGCATAATGGTAACATTCTTATGGTGGCTATCTATGTGGTGCTCTATATATCCATGGCAAAGACCTTTAACGGCTTCCGTCTTGGGTATGATAAATTCACGGGGCTTTTCGGCTCGCAGGTGCTGGGTGTGCTGGGTGCGAATTTTATAGAATTTATACTCGTTTCTCTTATCGGACGAGGCAGGCTCAACGTAGCGCCCATACTTGTTATGACGGTAATTCAGGTGGCAATAGCCTTTGCGTGGAGCTATGTTTTCACTTGGATATATCAGGCGGTATACCCTCCACGGCGAATGATAATCGTTTATGGAAACAAGAACGCTAAGTACCTTGTTTCAAAAATGAGCGTGAGAAATGACAAATACAGGATATGCGCTTCTATAAGCTGTGAGGAGAGTCTTGAGGATATCGAGCGTGAGATATTAAAACACGAGGCTGTTATAATATCGGATATCCCAAATGACCTGAGAAACAAGCTTTTGAAATTTACTTTTGAAAATTCTATCAGGACTTATATAAACCCTAAGCTGTCAGATATTATCGTAAGGGGTGCGGAGGATTTCCACCTTTTCGATACGCCCCTTTTGTTGGCGAGAAATGACGGCTTGCGCTGGGAACAGCGTGCGATAAAGAGGATACTTGACATTGTGCTGTCGGCTGCCGCACTGGTGGTGGCGTCACCGTTTATGCTAGTGACGGCTATTGCAATAAAGGCTTATGATGGCGGTCCTGTGCTTTATTCTCAGAAAAGGCTCACAACGGGGGGCAGGGTGTTCAAGGTATACAAGTTCAGAAGCATGATAGTTGACGCTGAAAAGAAAAGCGGTGCGACCCTTGCAAAGAAAAATGACAGCCGTATCACTCCTATAGGTAAGTTTATAAGAAAAGTAAGGATAGACGAGCTTCCACAGCTTATAAACATACTAAAGGGCGATATGTCGTTTGTAGGGCCTAGACCTGAGCGGCCTGAGATCGCGCAGAAGTATGAAAAAACAATGCCTGAGTTCAAATACAGGCTGAAAGTCAAGGCTGGACTTACGGGCTATGCGCAGGTAATGGGAAAGTATAACACTACGCCTTATGACAAGCTGAAGCTTGACCTTATGTACATAGAGCATCAGTCGCTTATGCTTGATCTTAGAATATTCTTTATGACGGTAAAGACCTGCTTTATACCAGAAGCCACTGAGGGCGTAAAGGATTCAGCTCCTCTTGAAACTCACCGTGACAGGATAGAGCATGATAACAGCAAGGACGAAAAGAACAGCGAAGAGATAAAGCTGTGATAATATGAAAATGCAGAGGGCGGATCATTTTCGCCCTCTTTTTTGTATTTTGTGTGTAGGGGCGACCTGAGGTCGCCTGTGTTCGGAAATGCAACGTCACACCCAAAGCGAAAAAGTTTGTCTTATTGCAAATTTAGCAGGTGAACAAAGACGGACGAACACTGTTCGCCCCTACATTTATCAACAAGTAACAAAAGAGCAGAACGTGAAAATGCGTTCTGCTCTTTTTGCATATATGACTTATGACCCCTAGACCGCCATGGTGGTCTTGAATTTAAGGCTTATTTTGTCTGCGATAAGTGCGATAAATTCGCTGTTTGTGGGCTTGCCCTTGCCTGTGTTTATGGTGTAGCCGAAGAAGCTGTTGAGGGTGTCGATATCTCCTCTGTCCCATGCTATCTCAATGGCATGGCGTATGGCTCTTTCCACTCTGGAGGGCGTAGTTGCGAATTTTTTTGCCACTGCAGGATATAATAGCTTTGTAACGCTTTCAAGCATTTCCTTATCGTTCACGGACTGTATGATAGCTTCCCTGAGATAGTGATAGCCCTTGATGTGGGCAGGTACGCCTATCTGATGGATTATGTCTGTGACGATTATCTCAAGGTTTATGCTCTGCTTGTTTTTCGTATAGCTTGAGTCGGAGGATATATCGGTGTCGATATCCAGCATGGACTTTATCCTCTCGCCAAGTATCTTTATGTCGAATGGTTTGAGCATGAAATATGATGCTCCTGCGTTCATGACCTGTGTTTCTATAAATGAGTTCTCATAGGCGCTTGTGATTATAAAAAGCGGTTTCTGATAGGACGAGTTCTGTATCTTTCTGATAAGCTCGATTGCGTCAAGGCTCGGCATCACTGCGTCTGCGATAACAACGTCCGGCTGTTCGTTTTTGATAGCGTCATAGATAGTAAGTCCGTCCTTGGGACGTGTTATCACGAAAAAGCCCATTGCTCTCAGTGAGGAAGCACATGCTACCCCGTACTGTGCCGAATCGTCGCCAATAAGAATTTTGATCTTGTTTGTCATTGTCATTTCCTCCGTCGTATAATCTGTCATTTTTGTTTGAGAGCGTTTGTTTTAACTCCCTTTCACAAGATAAATGATAACACATTTATTTGTTAAATGCAATAGTTTTTTAGAAAAATCGTCAACAAATTATCGACTTATTAATGCAAAGTGTACAAATATCAGTGCGTGAATATGCCAAAACAAGATAATTAAGCATTGTTCGACTGCAGATGATATTTTTCTCTATGCAAAGCCTTTTCATAAATCGACAGCGATCGGCAAAGGTCGCTAACCTGCGTTTTCTATGGTGCTTTCGGCAAGCTCTGAGGTCTTTGAATACATTTCGTCAGCGAAGATACCGTAGCCTTTGGCGGTGTCCTCGATAAAAACATGGGTCACTGCGCCCACGAGTCTTCCGTCCTGAATGATAGGCGAGCCGCTCATGCCCTGCAAAATGCCCCCTGTTTTTTCAAGAAGCGTCTTGTCAGTTATTTTGATAACTAGGTCATGCTCGGCAGAATCTGAGAGATTTATCTGCTCGATAGATATCTCATATTCTTTTGGTCCGTCATTGTCAATAGAGGACAGTATTTTGGCTTTGCCGGGGTGTATTTCCTGACGGAAGCCGAGAGGAAACTCTTTTGCATTTGGGCAAGGATTTGCGTTCAGTGTGCCGAACACGCCGCTTTCGCAGTTTTTCAGGATATCACCTGTGGAGGCGGAGTTTGCAAACTCGCCTAAAAGCTGTCCCGGACATCCTGAGCGTGACTTGTTGAAGCCTGTGAGGTTTATTTCGCCAACTGTGCCTGCGGAGAGGGGGAGGGGTTCTTTTGTGTCTGCGTCGCATACGGGGTGACCAAGACCTCCGAAAGTTCCGTTTTCAGGGTCATAGAATGTGAGAGTGCCTATGCCTGCGGAGGAGTCACGCACCCACATTCCTGCTTTGTAGCTTCCGCTCTCAAGGCGTGGGCAAAGCTTGAAGGTCAGGTCGTTGCTTCCACGCTTTATGCGCACCGAGCAGGCTTCACCGTTTGAGCTTCTTATTATCTTTGCAACGTCTGCGTTGCTTTTGACTTTTTCTCCGTCGATAGATACTATAACATCGCCCTCTCTTATACCGCAATCTTTGGCAGGGCTTGAAGTATCCACCTTTTGCAGATCGACTACCATTACGCCCTCTGTGAGAAGCTTTATGCCGAATGGCTGTCCGCAAGGATAAAGCATTGGTCTTTCCATTGTCTTTGATTCAACCTCCTTGACTGGCACTGCCCCAAAAAGCATGAGCATATTTTTTGTGTATCGTGATGCTCCTGACGAACCGCCTGACACCGCCACTGTCACCTTGCTTTCGCAGGGCTTTGAGGATATGGTGAAAAAGGAGTTCACGCTAAGCTCGCTGCCCTTTGAAACAAGGTAGAAATCGGGGAGCGTTGTGGAATAAAATCCTATAAGACCAAACAGCCCCAGCAGTATTATCCCTGTGACGCAGGCTGTTTTTTTGAAAAATGACGACATTTTTTCACGTTCCTTTCTGTTTTTCTTTTCGCTTTTATTGTTGACCTGCTGAGAAATTTAATTCAGCCGTCGGCATAAGTATTATTTGTCTTGGAAAGCCTTTTTCAATTTTATTCTGCCTTCTTAACAGTGCAAAGGAAGAAAATTTCATTTGTATGTGTTGAATTTCGTGGCATACTATGATATAATAAAATATCTGATGAGAAAACTATGATACGATAATATTTTAATACATAAAAGAGGTACATTATGTCAAAAAAAGACAGACTTAAAGCACAGAAAGAAAAGCAGGACAGGCTCAGAAAAGAAGAGGAGCTTGAAGAACAGAGAGAGCGTGAGGAAGCCAGAGAAAGGCAGAGCCGCTCGGCGAAAAAGATGATGAAAAAGGCGAAACGCACTAAACCGAACGGTGAGCCTGTTTATTATCTTATTTTGAAGCTTCTTATGATAGTGCCGTTTGCGTATTCGGGATTTTTCTACGGCGGTGTAACTATCGTGGGCATCATGGGCAAGTATATAGAGCCCGTTCCGCCAAAGTGGGTGCTGTGGGCAATGGCGGCAGGCGTTGTTGTCATGTTTGCAGGAATATTGTTTGCGTTTTTCAAAAAATATATCGTTTCCTTTATACTTAGCCTTGGGGGCATGATATCGTTTCTTAAAGCGGGCGGATATCTTATAAAAAGGATACAGGACAAGCTGAGCAATTCGGCTGTAGATCAGTCTTTGCAGAATATGGATAAGGAATATATGTGGAGATTTTATCCTATAATAGGTGTTGCTGTCATATCAGCGACTCTGCTCATCTGCACTATAATAAGAAAACTCATTGAGCGAAAAAGACTGCAAAGAGAGAGGGATAACGCTCCTGTTGAGAGCATTATCAACTGATTTTGGTCTGCGTTTTTGTGTAAATGTGAGATTTTGCAATATTCTATTGACTTTATGTCATAAAATGATATAATTGAATGAGAATGTTATCAGAGTTTATTTTAAGGAGTTCATTAAGAAGAAAAAGCGGTGAGAATTTTGAAGAAAGCAGTTACACTTATAGATATAGCCAAAGCCTGTGACACAAGTAATGTCACTGTGTCAAAAGCCCTTGCAGGAAAAAGCGGAGTTAGCGATGCTCTCAGAGAGAAGATAAAGCAGGTCGCTGACGAAATGGGTTATGTGGGCGTGAAAAGCACTCAGAACAGGGGAGGTAATACTATCGGTGTGCTTATCCCATCAAAATTCATCAATCCTAACGGTTCATTTTATTGGGCATTGTATAACGCTCTTGTAACAAGGCTCAAAAAAGAGAATATGTTCTGCATAATGGAAAATTTAGATCAGGAGGACGAGGACAGGCTCATGCTCCCGCATTGTATCGAGGACAAGCAGGTTTCAGCACTTATTTCACTGGGACAGCTTTCAAAGAATTATGCAAAGCTTCTTAATGACAATGTAAAAGATCTTGTACTGCTTGATTACTATGTGCCGTCCTTAGACTTGGACGCTGTTGTGACAAATGGCTACAGCGGAGGCTACAAGCTTACTTCATATCTTATAAAAATGGGTCACAAAAAGATAGGATACATAGGAAGTAAATTTGCCACAACGAGTATTTTTGACAGATATATGGGCTATGTAAAGGCTATGATAGAGCATGGCTATGAGGTCAACGAAAAGTGGCGTATCGACGATCGTTACAAGCGTGATTTTATCACTATGACTTTCCCTGAGGACGATATGCCAACGGCTTTCGTGTGCAACTGCGACGAGGTGGCTTACCGTGCAATAAGACAGCTCCGTGGCATGGGATATAACGTGCCTGAGGATATTTCCATTGTGGGATATGATAACTATTTGATCTCCGAAGTTTCAGACCCGACTATCACGACTATAAACGTTGACGCAGATTATATGGCAGACCTTGCGGTAATGACACTTATGGATAGAATGGAAGAACCTGACGGCAAGCCGAGGATAAGAACTATCGAGGGCGACCTCGTTATAAAGGACTCTGTAAAGAGAATATAGGTGTTTATTAGCGAATATAACAAAAGGATCAGCATGGTGTTTGTTGATCTTTTTTTGTTTTGCTATTGACAAATAAGTAATTTTAAGTTATAATATACCTGTACTTATTAAGTGCACCTTTCTAATCTATGATTTTCTATTGTTTGCGACATGACCCCGTCGGTTGTGTCGGTTGTCTGATCTTGGCGACAGTCTTTGTTAAGACTGTCGCCACTTTTTTGTGCATATTGCTAAAATTCAGGTCTTAAAGTTTATGTTTGTTTACAAAGTTGAGATTAAAAAGATATTAATTTCTAAAAAGATATTGGCTTAATTTTATTTAGGCTGTATACTTAATATTGTCGTCAAAGACAAATTAATTTACTTAATTAAATTAAGCTAATTCGGAGGTTATCAAGTATGAAAGCAAAGAAGATATGTGCCGGTGCAATGGCACTGGTTTTGTCAATGGGAACAATGAGTGCGTTCACAGGCTGCGGAAGCTCTACAGATTCAAGCAGCAAGGCTGTTACACCTGAAGTATCGCAGGCTGATATCAAAGACTCATTCGACGCAAAGGGTGCAAAACTGGAAGTTCTTACGAACAGAACTGACAGAAAAGAGGACGGCAAGCTCGACGCTCTCACAGACAAGTTTGAGGAAGCTTACAACTGCACAGTTGAATACACTGCATACAAGGACTACGATACAGATGTAGCAACAAGAATGGGTACAGATGATTACGGCGATGTTCTTTGTATCCCTTCAAGCCTTAAGCTTGAGGAACTTCCTACATATTTCGTATCTCTCGGAACTTATGACGAGTTCAAGGACACATATCGCTGGTCAGACAAGAAGATGACGGCTGACGGCAATGTTTACGGACTTGCGGTAGGCGGAACAGCTACAGGCGTTCTTTACAACAAGAAGATATGGGAGCAGGCTGGTATAACAGAAACTCCTAAGACTCCTGACGAGTTCCTTGCAGATCTTCAGCTCATCAAGGATAACACAGACGCTATCCCTTACTACACAAACTTCAAGGACGCAAGTTGGACTATTACTCAGTGGCAGAACCTTGTTCTTTCAGCAGCAGGCGGTGCTGA
Organism: Ruminococcus sp. N15.MGS-57; assembly: GCF_000980385.1. Lineage (NCBI taxonomy): Bacteria > Bacillati > Bacillota > Clostridia > Eubacteriales > Oscillospiraceae > Ruminococcus > Ruminococcus sp. N15.MGS-57. The sequence continues at coordinate 7,861 of NZ_LARF01000016.1, read as the reverse complement.
AGCTGAAAACAAGCTTCTTCAGGATAAGAGCGACCTCTTTGTAGAGGGCAACGGCTATTATGAAGTATACAAGCTGATGTATGATCTGTTCTCAAAGCCTGACCTTCTTGAAGAAGACCACGCTAACACAGAGTGGGAGTCATCAAAGGTATGGTTCGGCGAGGGCAAGATCGCTACAATGGTAATGGGTTCATGGGCAGTTTCACAGTTCATGGAAAAGGCTGAGAACCCTGACGATATTGGTTATATGCCTGTTCCTATCACTGCGGCTGACGGAAAGGTATACGCAGAGGAAGGCCCTGACTATACTCTCGGCGTAAGTGCAAACTCCAAGAATCAGGATCTTGCAAAGGCATATGTTGAGTGGTTCGTTTCTGATTCAGGTTTCTCTGAGCAGGAGGGTATGATCTCAACAGTTCAGAACAAGGAGCTTCCAAGCACACTGTCAGGATTCAAGGACGCTGTATTCTTCGAGAAGGCTGTTTGTCCGGATGACCTCGTTGGTAAGTTCGACGAGATCGACAAGGAGTCAGGCGTTGGCGTATGGCAGGGCGACGAGGACAACTTCAAGATCAAGCTTGCTGAGGCAGCATTCGCAGGCAAGGGCGACGACGGTTTCAACGAGATCATCGCTGATGTAAACAAGAAGTGGGCTGCTGCAAGAGATAAAGTTCTCGGCTAAGACTTAAGATAAATCCCTTATCAGGTACAGGCATTGTTCCTGTGCCTGATAATTGTGTTCAGGAGGACCTCAAATGCAAAACGGCAATAGAAAAGGCATTGCACAGTGGTCAAAGACTTATGCGGGTAAAAAGTTCTATACTTCTATACTGTTTCTTGCACTGCCGATAATCCTGCTTGTAACGTTTACCTTTATCCCTGCTCTGGATATGGTCATATTCAGTTTTCAGAACAGAGATCCATACGGCACTAACCCTACATATGCAGGCTTTTCAAATTATGTAACGATATTCACCGACAAGGACTATCTTGAAACTTTCAAGAACAGCCTTTATTATCTTGTTGGTTCATTCATTCAGCAGGCACTGGCTTTGCTGCTGGCGTCTATCCTCTGCTCAAAGATAAGAGCAAAGGGACTTTTCAAGGGAATACTTTTCTTCCCTTATCTTATGAACGGCGTTGCGGTATCTATCATATTCCAAAGATTTTTCCTCAAAGGTCAAAAGGGTCTTACCCCTGACGGAACGCTCAACACTATCCTTACCACACTGGGCCTTGACCCGATACTGTGGTTCGATGTTGACAGGCCGTTTCTTGCAAACTGCTGCTTGGTGTTCATTTCCATATGGAAATACATAGGCTTTGATATCATCATGTATATCGGTGCTATCCAGTCTATCAGCCCTGACCTTTACGAGGCGGCTGACCTTGACGGTGCTAACCCATGGCAGAACTTCAGATATATCGTATTTCCAAGCATAAAGCCTATCATCTCATTGCAGCTTATCCTTGCGGTAAAGGGTGCTATCTCAGTATTCGAGATACCATATATCACAACAAAGGGCATGATGGGCACTACCACATTCGTTATCAAGACTATCAACACGGCGTTCTCGCTGAAAAAGGTGGGTCTTGCTTCGGCAATGGGTATCGTGCTGCTTATCATAACGATAATCGTAACGTTTATACAAAAATACTTCTTCCGTGAGGACGACAAGACCCCTAAGGAGAACAAAAGGAGCAGAAAGGGGACTGTGAAATAATGGCACAGAATGAAAACAAAGATTCAAAGCCGCTTTATATCGGCTCAAGGGTACTGAACATTATCAAGTATGTTTTTCTTATACTCTGTTGTCTTATAGTAATAGTACCGATACTTGTTGTGCTCATAGGCTCGCTGAAAACCTACAAAGAGCTTTCAAACACCACGGTGTTCACTCTTCCGGAAGTGCCTCAGTGGGAGAACTTCAAGACAGCGTTTTTTACACAGAACATTCTTCTTGCATTCAAAAACACGGCTATAATCATTGTTGTATCCTGCGTTGGTTCGATAATAACAGGTACGATGACGGCTTATGTCGTTCAGCGTTTCAACACCTATTTTTCAAGAGTAGTAAAGACAGCGTTCCTTATTGCAACGCTTCTGCCTAATATCACAATGCAGGTAACGGTATTCCAGATAGTTTACAAGCTTGGTCTTTACAGATCTATGCTTGCACCTATCATTTTGAATATCGGTACTGATATTATTTCTATCTATATTTTCATTCAGTTTTTGGGGCAGATATCATATTCCCTGGACGAAAGTGCTATTATGGACGGTGCTTCTTATCCAAGGGTATATTTCAGCATAATTCTCCCTAACCTCAAGCCTGCAATAGCAACAGTGCTTATCATCAAGTTCGTTGGTATCTATAACGATTTCTACACTCCAAAGCTTTATATGCCTGATGATGACCACGTTGTTATCTCAACTGTGCTTTACAATCTTATGAATGCCACTTCTGTACAGTGGGAGGTAGTTTTTGCGGGAATCGTAATTTGTATCATTCCGACTCTTATTATATTCCTCTTACTGCAAAAGTACATTTACAGCGGACTTGTTTCGGGAGCTGTAAAAGAATAAGCTTTATTTCTATTTTAAGGCAGCACCGCACAAGGATTGTGCGTAAGATGCGCAGTCAGATTTTTTGTCAGATAGTGCAGAAATTATGCAGGCATACTGACGTATGTCAAGAAATTTCTGTGCTATATGACGGAAAATCTGCAAGCAGATTGCGTGCAAAGCCGACAGGCGTGCCTTGTGCGGTGCCGCCTTTAATTTCCTTACCATAGCGGGCGGTATGACCTTTTAGGAGGTCGATACCGCTTTTGCTTTATGGGCAAACAAAAAAAGCGATGAGCCTTTTGCAAGGTCATCGCTTTTTTATATAGAGAGTATTGTTATCTTGACTTAGTTGAATTATTTTGCAAGAAGCTTTTCTACACTTGCAAGCTTAACTGCTGTAGCAAACACGTCGGCTGCAATTTTAAGCTCGTTCTCAGGCGGGAATGTAGGAGCAATTCTGATGTTTGAATCGTTAGGGTCCTTTCCGTAAGGGTATGTTGCACCTGCACCTGTGAGGACTACGCCTGCCTCTTTGCAAAGCTGACAAATTCTCTTTGCACAGCCGTTAAGAGCGTTGAAGCTTATAAAGTAACCGCCGTTTGGCTTCTCCCAGCTTCCGATTCCCAGAGGTGCTATCTCCTTTTCGAGAGTGTCAAGAACTATCTTGAACTTAGGCTCGATTATAGCTCTGTGCTTCTTCATATGCTCCATAAGGTTTTCATATGTGCCGAAGAACTTAACGTGGCGGAGCTGATTTATCTTGTCATAACCGATAGTCTGAACTGTCATCATAGATTTGAGGTACTTGATGTTCTTTTCAGATGACGCTATCATTGCAACGCCTGCACCAGGGAATGTTACCTTTGATGTAGAGGCGAGCATATAAACTCTGTCAGGGTTGCCTGCCTTTTCACACTCGTCAAGAATGTTGAGCAGTGTGTCAGGTGTATCAGAAAGGTGGTGGATACAATATGCGTTATCCCAGAATATCTTGAAATCCTTAGCCTTTGTCTTCATGGCTGCAAGACGCTTTACTACTTCGTCAGAGTATGTTGTGCCTGTAGGGTTAGCATACATTGGAACACACCATATACCCTTTATAGTATCGTCCTCAGCAACGAGCTTTTCTACCATATCCATGTCAGGACCGTTTTTGTCCATTGGAATGTTTACAAGCTCAAAGCCCATTTTTTCTGTTATAAGAAAATGTCTGTCATATCCAGGAACAGGGCAGAGCCACTTTACTTTTGTATCCTTCCAAGGCTTTTCACCATCGCCTGTGCCGAAAAGCATGAACTTTGCAATAGTGTCATACATGATGTTAAGGCTTGAGTTTCCGCAAATGATAAGCTCATCAGGTGTTACGCCGAGCATATGAGCAAAAAGTGCTTTAGCCTCAGGCAGACCGTCAAGACCGCCGTAGTTTCTGCAATCTGTGCCGTCCTCAGCGAAACAATCCTCGCTGCTCTTTACTGCTGTGAGCAGACCCTCTGTCAGGTCGAGCTGCTCAGCAGACGGCTTTCCTCTTGCCATGTTCAGCGAAAGTCCCTGAGCCTTGAAATCGTCATATTTTTTCTGGACTTCTGCTTTGAATAATGCCAGTTCCTCTGCAGACATTTCTGTTAGTTTCATATCAATGTCCTCCACTTGTAAATTATAAATTATAGTACACTACTATACAGAACAAATTCGGCAAATCCCGACCACTGTCGCACTCTGCCGAACGTATCTGATATCCTTACTTATATTGTATACCCTTTTCACTGCTTTTGCAAGTGCTTTTTTCTATTCTTGCAAAAAATCAGAAACTTGCACGAATATGCTTATGCTAATATGACCATTATGGGCAACTTTTATAATTTACATTCAAAACACTGCCTGATATTTCATTTTTATCATGGACTGGGCGGAGAACGGACGTGCAGGCGCATAAAGTCGCATATTTTTAGTGCGATGCAAAAATATGAAACCAAGCAAACTGTTAATAAAATGTTAAATTTAAGAAGAATACGTTTACATATAAATTTTAAACGTTTTCAGCAAAAATAGGGGCTTGAAATTTTTCTGAAAGTGTGTTTTAATAATAACAGCGGCATTTTACCGATAAGGTAAGCCGAATGATATCGCCTTGAATAAGCGGGAAAAGTTTCGCATTTCTATTCGGGGGAAAAATAAAAAGTAATCATTTTTTATATTATGAAAGGTGGATTTTAACATGAGCGTTAAAGTAATCAACGGACAGGCTATCCCAAATATGCCTTGGCAGGATAAGCCGGCTGACTGCAATGAAGTGATCTGGAGAGATAACAGAAACCCTATCATTCCTAGAAATCTTCTTCCTACATCAAACTCTATCTTCAACAGTGCGGTAGTTCCTTTCGAGGGCAAGTTCGCAGGCGTATTCCGTGTTGACGATAAGGAAAGAAACATGGCTCTCCATGCTGGTTTCTCTGAGGACGGTATTCATTGGAACATCAACCCTACAAGGATCATGTTCGAGCAGGCTGAAAAGTCTACAGAAGAAGTAAATCAGTGGGGCTACGGTTATGACCCAAGAGTATGCTTCATCGAAGACAGATATTGGGTAACATGGTGTAACGCATACGGCTGGAAGCCAACTATCGGCGTAGGCTATACATATGATTTCAAGACATTCTATCAGTGTGAGAACGCATTCCTCCCATTCAACAGAAACGGCGTACTCTTCCCAAGAAAGATCGACGGCAAGTATGTAATGTTCTCAAGACCTTCTGACTCAGGTCACACACCATTCGGTGATATGTACATTTCACAGTCACCTGACATGAAGTACTGGGGAGAGCACAGACACGTTATGGGACCTCTCAAGGGTTGGGAGTCCAAGAAGATCGGTGCAGGTCCTATTCCAATAGAGACAGACGAGGGCTGGCTCTGCTTCTATCACGGTGTTCTTGAGTCTTGCAACGGCTTTGTATACAGCTTCTCAGCTTGCATCCTTGACAAGGAGCAGCCATGGAAAGTTAAGTACAGATGCGGTGAGTATCTCATCAACCCAAGAGAGATCTATGAGTGCGTAGGCGATGTTCAGAACGTAACATTCCCATGCGCAACACTTTGCGACGCTGACACAGGCAGAATTGCTATTTACTACGGCTGTGCTGACACTTGCGTAGGTCTTGCTTACACAACTGTTGACGCTGTTGTTGACTATGTAAAGAGCCATTCTTCTATCTAATTTCGATCTGATAGACTAACAGAATAGTTTACAAAAGAGCAGAACTTCGGTTTTGCTCTTTTTTTGTTGTTAGGACATAAAAAAGACGGCTTTGAAAGCCGTCTTGTGAATTATAACAAATAGATGTGTAGGCAAATGAACTACATATAGACGATGTATTTGTGCAGTGGCAATGGTCTATATTTTTTCAGGTGCGTCCTTTTCGTATTCGGCGAATTGCTTTTCCATATCAGCTTCGCTTTCGCCAACTGAGCGCAGTATCTCTTTGAGAAATACTCTGTCCTCAGGCTCTCCTGAAAGCTTTGCACTGTGCTTTTCGTAGAAGTATCTCATTTTAAGCACGCTGATAGGGGAAAGCTCCTGCTTTTCTGCGGCTTCGTATGCAGAGTTCACGTCTGTGATGAAAAAGCCCATGCTGTATTCAGGAGCCTCCTCGCATATAGCTTTAAGAATATCTGCTATAAGATCTTCACGGACGTACACCACTCTGCCTGCAGAGTGGAGCATTCGCATTGTGCTGTTGTAGTCTGATACCCTGAGTGTTTTAAGCTCATCACGGCTCAGACCCAGCCATGAAAGGGCAACGGCTGCTGCAGCCTCAGTATTGGTTTCATGCAAAGTTTTGACCTTATCCTCTATTTGAGAAAAAGAATAGATATATTTTTGTTCCATATTTATTGCCACCTTATGCCTTTATCTTCCTGTATTCAGCCGGAGAGATGTTCTCGTGCTTTTTGAATACAACATAAAAATACGAGCTGTCGCTGAAGCCTGTTTCCGAAGCTATCTCCGCAACTGTCTTTGAGGAGTAGGTAAGAAGCTCCTTTGCGTGGCTTATGCGCACTGTGTTTAAATATTCCATTGGTCTTATGCTGAAATTTTTCTTGAAAAGTCTGCAAAGGTGCTGTTCTGATACCCCTGCCACAGCCGCCATGTCGGCGAGCTTTATAGGCTTTGAATAATTCTCCTCGGTGTATTTCATGACCTTTGCGACGGCTTCGGAATTTACACGGCTCTTGTATGGGAACTTATCGTCCGAAAGCTTGCGGTATTCAAGAAGCATATCGTAAAGCTGTGCGGAGGCATAATAGTTGCCGTATGCCTTGTCGCTTTTTATGGTGTAATATGCGCTGTCAAAAAGCTTGTGCATACGCTCTGCGCCGCAGTTTAAGAAAACATGAAATTTGTTAAGATCCCATTCTTTCAGCAGTTCGAGAGCCTGTTTGCCGTCAAAGCACACCCAGTCAAGATACCATGAATGAGTCGTGGCTCTATATTCGTGGGGACAGTGCGGTGGTATATAGAAAATGCTGTCAGGCATTATTTTTACGGTCTTGCCGTCTACCGTTACCTCACCCTCGCCCTCAAGACAGACGAAAAGCTGAGGATAATCATAGCCCTCCGGTCTGCTGACAGGAAACTGCCAGCAGCTCACGCCTATGCCGATGATATAAAATGGCAGAGCTTTTTCAGTTCCTATAACAGGATAGAATTGTTTCTGCATATATTTTCCCCCATATCTGAAGCAGAAAAAAACTGCAATATATGAACATGATAACTACACATTTTATTATAGCAGTGTCGCAATATGTTGTCAAGCAAAAGAATAAATTGCGATAAAATATGAATGTAGTGCTACAATAGATATTGGACAAAATTAAGAAAAAAGAAAAGAGAGATAGGCAAAAATCTGATAAAATAAAGTTACCACACAAATACAAATCAGAAAGGAAGCCTATCTCTCATGAATAGTATAACACAAGATATGAAGTTTCGTCAATCCTTAATGAATTACGCAAAGAAATATGGAGTGAGCCGAGCGAGCAGAAAATACAATAAATCACGTTCATATATATATTTCTGGCTGAAACGCTGGGACGGAAGTGTGGAGTCCCTTGCAGTTAAATCACGCCGACCGCATCATCATCCCAATGAGCATACCAAGGAAGAAATAGATCTTATCAAAAGGTATCACAAACGGAACCCGACACTTGAGCTTCCCGAACTATGGCATCGTCTCAGGAAACAAGGGTATACACGCTGTCTTGAAAGTCTTTACAGGGTTATGAAAAAACTAG
>NZ_LARF01000081.1:0-2405 GCF_000980385.1 Ruminococcus sp. N15.MGS-57 | reverse complement strand
AGGGTTGTCCCGCGCACCTTAGGATTCTCTCCCCGCATACCTGTGTCGGTTTACGGTACGGGCGGTAGCTCTCTCACTAGAAGCTTTTCTCGACAGTGTGGGGTCAACAACTTCGCTCGCATCTCTGCTCACTCCGCATCACGCCTCAGGCTTTCAGTGCACGGATTTGCCTATGCACCACCCTACACGCTTACACATGCTCTTCCATTCGCATGCTTGCCTGCCCTTCTGTGTCACTCCATTGCTCAAACAATTACTACCGGTACTGGAATATCAACCAGTTGTCCATCTCCTACGCTCTCTGCCTCGGATTAGGTCCCGACTTACCCTGAGACGACGATCGTTGCTCAGGAATCCTTATGCTTTCGGTGGAAAGGATTCTCACCTTTCTTTTCGCTACTCATACCAACATTCTCACTTCCCACAAGTCCACCGAACCTTCCAGTTCGACTTCTACCCTATGGGAACGCTCCCCTACCCCGTATACTTTACGTATACAGCCACAGCTTCGGTTTCGTACTTTAGCCCCGGGAATCTTCGGCGCAGGGTCTCTCGACCAGTGAGCTATTACGCACTCTTTAAATGGTGGCTGCTTCTGAGCCAACATCCTGGTTGTTTATGAAACCCCACATCCTTTTCCACTTAGTACGACATTGGGGACCTTAGCTGGTGGTCTGGGCTGTTTCCCTTTTGACCACGGATCTTATCACTCGTAGTCTGACTCCAAGGCTCTACAGTATATCCATTCGGAGTTTGACAGGGTTCGGTAACCTTTACGGCCCCTAGCCCGATCAGTGCTCTACCGCCTATACTTACTACCTCAGGCTAGCCCTAAAGCTATTTCGGGGAGAACCAGCTATCTCCGCGTTCGATTGGAATTTCACCCCTACCCACATCTCATCCGAAAGCTTTTCAACGCTCACCGGTTCGGTCCTCCACGCAATTTTACCTGCGCTTCAACCTGGACATGGGTAGATCACTGCGGTTTCGGGTCTACCTACACTAACTAGCGCCCTCTTAAGACTCGCTTTCGCTGCGGCTCCGTGTCTTCCACTTAACCTCGCTAGTGCAGATAACTCGTTGGTTCATTCTTCAATAGGCACGCCGTCGCTTTCGCTTCGACTGCTTGTAGACATACGGTTTCAGGTACTATTTCACTCCCCTCCCGGGGTTCTTTTCACCTTTCCCTCACGGTACTATGCGCTATCGGTCGCCAAGTAGTTTTTAGCCTTGGAGGGTGGTCCCCCCTGCTTCCCACAAAATTCCTCGTGCTTCGTGGTACTCTGGATCTCGGCCTCTCTGCTCTGCCTTTCGTCTACGGGGCTTTTACCCTCTCTCGCTTACCTTTCCAGGTAATTCAACTAGGCCTGACTTCGATTCTGCCGGTCCTCAACCCCGAAAAGCCGGAGCTTCTCGGTTTGGGCTCTGCCCTCTTCGCTCGCCGCTACTGTGGGCATCTCGTTTGATTTCTCTTCCTCCGGGTACTTAGATGTTTCAGTTCCCCAGGTTCCCTCCCTTGCGGGTGACCATCCATGACGATGGCCGGGTTTCCCCATTCGGATATCCACGGATCAATACTTGCTTGCAGTTCCCCGTGGCTTTTCGCAGCTTACCGCGTCCTTCTTCGGCTCTTGGCGCCTAGGCATCCACCGTATGCCCTTAGTAGCTTGACTTTTCAGCTGCTAAGAAACTTACGTTCCTAGACTTTTTTCTCGTTAACTCTCATCAAATATAGCATTTTGATTAGAGGTTTGTGTCTATTACTACTCACTCATCATTTTCGTAATAAACTGTTTGTCTCTTCTATATGGTTTTCAAGGTTCAAAAAAGAAGGCTAAGCCTTCAAAACTAAACATTAACCAACGAATGTGCGTCGACTTGAAGTCTACGAGATATCTTACTATCTCATGTCTCCATAGAAAGGAGGTGATCCAGCCGCACCTTCCGATACGGCTACCTTGTTACGACTTCACCCCAATCATCGGCCCCACCTTAGACGGCTGGCTCCTAATAGGTTACCTCACCGGCTTCGGGTGTTACCAACTTTCGTGGTGTGACGGGCGGTGTGTACAAGGCCCGGGAACGTATTCACCGCAGTATGCTGACCTGCGATTACTAGCGATTCCGACTTCACGCAGGCGGGTTGCAGCCTGCGATCCGAACTGAGATCGGGTTTCTGGGGTTTGCTCTGCCTCGCGGCTTCGCTTCCCTCTGTTTCCGACCATTGTAGTACGTGTGTAGCCCAAGACATAAGGGGCATGATGACTTGACGTCATCCCCGCCTTCCTCCAGGTTGTCCCTGGCAGTCTCCCATGAGTCCCCAACTTTACTTGCTGGTAACATAGGATAGGGGTTGCGCTCGTTGCGGGACTTAACCCAACATCTCACGACACGAGCTGACGACA
>NZ_LARF01000015.1:0-47123 GCF_000980385.1 Ruminococcus sp. N15.MGS-57 | reverse complement strand
GGCTTCCGATTTTTTCGTGCTTTCTAATGCGCTGTCTTAAATCAGCTTATCTATTGTATCATATTAGCTAAGCTTTGTCAAGACTTTTCTTTGTGAATTCTTTATGAATTCGTTTGAACTCTTTTGTGAAGTTCTTTTTGAGCTACTCCTCAGGTCTCTTCTGTTCTCCCGAACCTTTTACCTTCGTTTCGCTTCTTCCTCTATCGCTCTCTCTCGAGGCGACTTGTTTATTCTATCACTTTTATGCCCTTTTGTCAACCCCTTTTTTTGCTTTCTGCTTTTTTTACACTTTATTTCCCTTTTCTTATCTCTTTTTGTCCATTTTGCTTTGCTCCTTTGTTCTTTTCATACAAAAAGTGACAACTGTGCGTCGCTCAGCTGTCACTTTGGATTGTTTATTATATTTAGACAAAAAAATAAACTCACAGAACAGAAGCTCTGTGAGTCATTGGAGGCGCCACCCAGATTTGAACTGGGGATCAAGGTGTTGCAGACCTATGCCTTACCACTTGGCTATAGCGCCATATTGGAGCGGATTACGAGGCTCGAACTCGCTACCTCCACCTTGGCAAGGTGGCGCTCTACCAGATGAGCTAAATCCGCATTTAGTGGCATCTACAATATTATATGCAAGATACCGAAACCTGATACATAAGGAATGTATTGGCGACCGGAATGGGGCTCGAACCCACGACCTCTAGCGTGACAGGCTAGCGTTCTAACCAGCTGAACTACCCGGCCATATGAGCGGACTTTATAAGTCCGCTTGGTGGGAACAACAGGGCTCGAACCTGTGACCCTCTGCTTGTAAGGCAGATGCTCTCCCAGCTGAGCTATGCTCCCGTTAGCTGTCGTTTTGAGTTGTATCTCTCAGCGACGATATTTATTATACACTATCCAAAGCCATTTGTCAAGAGTTTTTTTGAAATTTCTCAAAAAAAGTTTAAGTCCGCAAACGCTTTATTATCGGGCATTTGAATAGTGTACATAAAATATTCATTAAATATTATTCTTTTATTAACCCTAAAATCTCCTCAGGAGTAAAGTGATATTTCTTATCACAGAAGTGACACTCAACGTCAGTACCACCATCTTTAGAAAGATCTTCAAGTTCTGCCCTGCCCAAAGATATAAGAGCATTCTCTACTCTTTCCCTCGAACAATCGCAACGATAATTAACCTCAAAATCATCAAGAACGTTCGGTTCAAGACCCTCCAAGGCTTTCATTGCAATAGCTTCTGTGGTCATACCACCACATATAAGCTTTGTTACAGACTCCATTCCGTTTATATTCTTCTCTATCTGATCTATAGCTGACTCAGGTGCAAACGGCAAAAGCTGAATAAGAAATCCACCAGCACAATTCACTGTCAGATCTGGATTTACAAGTACGCCAAGAGCGCAGACGCTTGGCACCTGCTCACTGACAGCAAGATAGTTAGTTATGTCCTCTGCGATTTCGCCTGAAACAATAGGCACTTGTCCGCAGTACGGCTCTTTAAGTCCCATGTCCTTGACCACACTAAGCGTACCATTAGAGCCTACAGCCCCTCTGACATCAAGCTTGCCTTTATTGTTAAGCGGCAGTTCCACCACTGGATTTTGTACATACGCCTTAACATTTCCCATGCTGTCAGAAACGCATATAAGCGCACCTGTAGGACCGTCACCGTCCATTTTTACAGTAATAGAATCATCTTTGCCTTTAAGTCCAAATCCCATGAGCGAAGTACCCATAGCAAGTCTGCCAAGTGCCGCCGTGACCACAGCGGAAGTTTTATGTATCTCCTCAATGCGTGAAACAATATCCTTTCCGTCGATAGCGCTGCACACAACGGAAGCGTCTTTACTTATAACTCTAACTATTCTACCCATAAAATCACCCTCTGTTTATTCTCCTGCACACATAAAGAACTCTCTGCGTTTTATCATTAACTAGCGAGTCCTCAAATCCGTCATACTTTTCTATAAGCTCAAAATCATTTGACTTTACAAGCTCGCTCAAAAACTCGTCCGTATATATCCTCTCTGTGAAATCCTCACTAAAACGACAATAAGAGCCGTCCTCCTGCTCCTCAAAGAAGTCAAGATATATGCTCACGCTGTCATCATCATTAAGCTCATTCTGCCATGCACAGAAAAGCCCATCAAGATCATAGCAGAACGCATTGTCTGCAAGGATCACTCGGTGCTTGTACACAGTATTTACATCAAATATGAAAAGTCCACCATCGCAGGTAAATTTTGATACACACTCAAAAGTCTTTCTGACAGCTTCCTCATTTTCAAGGTGATTTATGCTGTCAAGAACACAAACAACAGCATCAACTGCGCCATACAGATCAAGCTCAGTCATATCCTGCATAAGATACTGTATGTTCAGACCGCTTTCATAGCGCTTATCCATGGCTTCTTCCAGCATTTGATCCGACAGATCAACGCCTACCACATCATAATCAAGACGTGCAAGTGCTTCACTGAGCGAACCTGTGCCGCAGGCAAGATCCAAAACTACCTCATGCTCTGAACTGTATCGTTTTATAAACTCATGACACCGTGCCGCAATTTTTCCGTAATCGACATTCTCTGTAAGCTTATCATAGTAACAGGCAAATCTGCCGTATCCGCTCATTACTTATCTTCCTTCTTATCCAATCTGTCAAAAACGATATTATATCCGCCTGAGCCGTCGTAAGAAAGCGAGCGGTTCACACGGCTTATAGTTGCCGTTGAAGCACCTGTTTCGTTTACTATATCGCTGTAAACATGATCCTTTGTGAGCATTTTTGCAACCTGAAAACGCTGCGAAAGTGCTTTCAGCTCAGGTATAGTGCAAAGATCTTTAAAAAACAACCTGCATTCCTCGACAGTTTCAAGACAAAGCACTGCTTCATAAAGATCGTCTAAATTTTTGATCTCAAGTTTCTCTTTCATGAAAAAAATCTCCTTTACGTTTCATGGTGTAAAGTGTTAAACCATAAATATATTTTAACACAAGTCATGAAAAATGTAAAGGAGAATTATGAATTTTTTATTTACTTACTCTTAATTTTTTCTTCTATTAGGCGTTAGAAAACCGCCGAATGACTTCGGCTCATCAGAAATATCCTCTTTATCATCGTAGTATTCCTCTTCTTCGTCCTCTGTATCGCTTTCTAGTTTCTCTGGTGGCGTTATCTCAGCCCCCTCGGATATATCGTCTATTATTGCCCTCAGTTCATCTACGCCCTCACCTGTGATAGCAGAGAACTCCACACAGGTGATGTCCTCAAAGCATGGTATCTCTGTCTTGAAAGCTTCCATACGTGCTTTTCTGGCGTTAGGCTTGAGCTTATCCGCCTTGGTGAACACGATTATAAATGGTATCTCAGCGTCAATAAGATAATTTATCATCATCAGATCGTCTTTGCTCGGCGGATGACGCATATCCACAAGCTGAAAAACAAGTGCAAGCTGTCTGCTGCCGTCATCAAGATAGCCTCCTATAAGACTGCCCCACTGCCTTTTCTCGGACTTTGATACGCTGGCATAGCCATATCCAGGCAGATCAACGATATAGATATTCTCCACCGAAAAGAAGTTTATTGTAACAGTTTTACCCGGCATAGAGCTTACTCTCGCCAAGTTTTTTCTGTTAAGAAGCTTGTTTATCAGCGACGACTTTCCCACATTCGACCTGCCGGAAAAGGCAAATTCAAGTCTGTCAGACTTGGGTATCTGTGAGAATTTTCCAAAGGAAGTATAAAATTCTGCTTTGTTATAATTCATAGGCGGCCCTTTCTATACCGTTAATTTTTTTCGCTCCGGCTCGTTCTTGCTTAGGAGTTCAAGCGGAACATTATTTTTGCTGTTTGGAACAAGTGCAACGTCAAGCACATCCTGAATAGTCTTTGCGAACACGAACTCGCAACAAAGCTTTACTGTATCGTCAACGTCATCAAGATCGCCCTTATTAGCAAAAGGCACAATAATAGTCTTTACCCCCGCCTTGTATGCAGCCATAGTCTTTTCACGGAGACCGCCTATAGGCAGTACTTTGCCGCTAAGAGTTATCTCGCCTGTCATAGCAACGTCACTGCGTACTTTTATATTACCCAATGCAGAGATAATGCCCGTTATCATGGTAACACCTGCAGATGGACCGTCCTTAGGCACAGCACCCTCGGGAGCGTGTATATGCAAATCTTTTTTCTCGTAAAAGTCTTTATCGATGCCATATTTGTCAGCAACGCTTCTGCAATAGCTTACGGCAATCTTTGCAGACTCCTTCATAACGTCGCCGAGTGAGCCTGTAAGCTCTATTCTGCCCTTTCCGTCAAGTACAAGGACTTCCAAAGGCATGACAACTCCGCCCACTGACGTCCATGCCAGACCATTTACAGAGCCAACAGCATCTTTATCTGATACAACATCAGGGAGATATTTCTCATGGCCAAGATATTTTTCAAGATTATCCGCCTTGAAAGTAACTTTCTTAACGCCGTCTTCAACTATCTCCTTAGCAGCCTTTCGGCAAAGCGAGCCTATCTGTCTTTCAAGATTTCTCACGCCAGCCTCTCTTGTGTAGCTGTCTATAAGCTTATAAATAGCATCATTGCAGATGCGTATCTGAGATGCTTTAAGACCGTTCTTACCTTCCTGCTTTTTAATAAGATGTTCCTTTGCAATATGGAACTTCTCCTCCCTAGTATAGCTAGACAACTCTATGACCTCCATACGGTCGAGAAGAGGTGCTTGAACAGTATCGAGAGTATTTGCAGTTGTAATAAACAGCACATCACTTAGATCAAATGGCACTTCAATATAATGATCTCTGAAAGCATTGTTCTGCTCGCTGTCAAGAACCTCAAGCATAGCAGACGATGGATCGCCCCTGAAATCATTGCTCATCTTGTCTATCTCATCAAGAAGAACGACAGGATTTTTACTTCCTGCAAGCTTCATGGCATTCATTATTCTTCCTGGCATTGCACCAACATACGTCTTTCTGTGACCTCTGATATCACTTTCGTCCTTAACACCGCCCAATGAGACCCTTACAAAGTTTCGATTAAGTGCTCTAGCAACAGACTTTGCCACTGACGTTTTGCCAACGCCTGGAGGACCAACAAGACAGAGGATCTGCCCCTTGACATCAGGAGTAAGCGCTCTTACAGCAAGATTTTCAAGTATTCTATCCTTGACCTTTGCCATGCCATAGTGATCCTTGTCAAGTATCTGCTTTGCCTTTTTAACGTCTGTCCTATCCTTTGTGACAGCATTCCACGGCAATGCAAGCACTGTGTCGAGATAATTTCTCAGCACAACACCCTCTTGTGACATCATACCCATCTTGGAAAGCTTCCTGACCTCGCCCATAAGCTTATCACGAACTTCTTCGGACAGTATAAGTGAATCTATCCTATGTGTGTACTCATCGATCTCATTTACATCTGAGCCGTCTTCATTTTCACCCAACTCATTCTGTAACGCCTTGATCTGCTCACGAATATAGTATTCGCGCTGACTTTCTTCTATCTGAGAATGGACCTGACTATGTATCCTTCTTTCAAGAGATAAAACATTGGTCTCTCGTGAAAGAATAGTGATCATAAGAATTAGCTTATCTAAAGCAGATGGGGCTTCAAGAAGCGACTGTCTGTCAGTAAAAGCTAACGGAATATTAAATGCCAAACTTTCAAAAAGTTGAACAGGCGTTTTAGAACCGAGTATCTGGGCATAAAGCTCTTCAGGCATTTTAGGAACCACCTTAACATACTCTTCAAACTCATCTAAGACCGAACGAAAAACAGCAAGTTGTTCGTCCTCGTCAAGCCTATCCTTTGAATAATTTGGTACAAGTCTTACATCAGCTTCATAGCAATCATCATACTGATAAAACTCAGCAAGTCTCGCTTTACGCAGACCTTCTACATAGCATCTGTATATTCCATCAGGTGCTTTAACGATCTGTCTTACCTTTGCTACAGTACCCACCTTGAACATATCCTTTTTTTCAGGCATTTCAAGATAAACGTCTTTTTGCGCACAAAGAAAAACAAATCGATCGCCGTCCATGGCATTTTTCATGCTCTTTATAGTTCTTGGTCTGCCAACATCAAAATGCATAGACATTCCAGGAAAAACTACCAGATCTCTCGTTGGAACACACGGCATAATATTATTTATTTTAACATCAGTTTTATCTTTCATAGTTGCTCCATTTCCTTACAGCTCTACAAATACTGTAATGCTTTGTTATACAGCTTTAGTATATAATATCACATTTATGATACATTTGCAAGCCCCACTCAGAAACTTCCCCTTAACAAAAAGAGGCACCTATAAAGGTACCTCAAAATAGAAAACACTATTAGTCAGCTACATATGGAAGAAGTGCCACATGACGTGCTCTCTTGATAGCTGTTGTAAGTTCTCTCTGATGATAAGCACAAGTGCCAGTTACACGTCTAGGGAGGATCTTAGCTCTCTCTGTCATGCACTTTCTAAGCTTTGCGATATCCTTATAGTCGATCTTTTCAGCTCTGTCTGCACAGAACATACAAACCTTCTTACGACCTCTCTTCATAGGTCTGCTTGTATTTCTTTCCTTTTCCATGGTAAATTTCCCTCCTTAGAGAAATATTTTTTCAAAACTCCTCTGCTTAGAACGGTACTCCGTCATCGGTCAATACTTCTTCAAAATCATCAAGGTCACCAATGGACAAAGCGTCATTTGATGGAGCATTGTTATAGTTATTCTGATTAGAATTGTTTGCAGGCTGTGAATATCCACCATTGTTCTGCTGGTAATTATTCTGCTGATAACCACCATTTCCGTAGTTATTGGAATAGTTACCTGCTCCCTGCTGTTTTGGTTCACCTGTGAAAGACACACTGTCAACATTGACCTCAGTTGTATAATGCTTTACACCATTCTTGTCATCATAAGAACCTGTTCTTATCTGACCTTCAAGAGCGATCATTCTGCCCTTTGAAAAGTATCTGTTGATAAATTCAGCTCTCTGCCCCCAAGCAGTGCAAGTAATAAAATCAGTTTGCCTTTCAGCACCCTGACGGACTGGTCTGTCAACTGCAACATTGAATCTCAAAACTGCATTTCCACTAGGAGTCTGTCTTACTTCAAGATCCTGAGTGATCCTACCCATTAAAATAACTCTGTTAAGCATAACTTTTCCCTCTTTCGCAGTTTTACTTGACCGTTACTAAGAAACGGATCACGCCGTCTGTGATACCAAGAATTCTCTCAAGCTCAGCTGGAAACTCAGGCGTAGATGTGAATGACCACAGTACATAAGTACCTTCTGTTTCATAATTGATAGCATAAGCCAGCTTACGCTTGCCCCAATTACTAAGTGTAACGTCACTTGCGTTTGCCTCGATCAAGTCATTGAACTTAGCTGTGAGTGCGTTTACAGCCTCCTCGTCAAGCTTAGAGCTGAAAATTACCATAGCCTCATAAGACTCATTAATTTTTGCCATTGCATTTGCACCTCCTTTTGGATTTCGCCTGTGCCGCAATTTGCACAAGCAAGGATAACTCAATTATTATAACACAAGACCGATTATCTGTCAAGTGTCACTTGCGTTTTTTTATGAACTTTTTGTAAAATCATGCAAATATCTTTGTAACACCAAAAATGCCAAACACAACTATCGCAGAATAAACGGCAAAGCCAAGAATAACAGCCCCCCATGACGTACCGCCCTTTGCTACTATCTTTTCGGCTATCTCCTGCTCAGTGCCGTCCTCCGACCTTATCTCACGGATCTTTTTTTGTGCAAACTTATAATACATATAATTGCCGAAAAAGCCTGCCACAAACTGAAGTGCCATTGAAACATACCATGTCGCAGCGGAAATGCCCTGAAAAACCCTTCCGGTCACATCGATGCCGATATCAAGCGAGAAACCCATTGTTCCTGCACTAAGATATTCTATCGCAGTAGGGATATTGAGCAGTGCTGTAGCCACAAGCATGATGATACCCACAAGATTCATTTTTCTAAACAGAAAATATAGGTGTGGAAAAAGAAAAGCCGCAAAGTTTATGGAAATCTTTCCACCAAATTTACCAAAACGTATAAAGTTAGACAAGAATATGAGCGGATTTGTCTTTACAAATTTTGCATAGTCATCTAGTTTAATGCCTTCAAGATCTGAGTCCTTATCAAATACAACCTGTCTGCCAAACGGACCGTAAGGCTGTCCGTCAGGGCCGGTCTGCTGAGCGTTATTTTGCGTGTCCATGTCGTTGAATGGACGTTCCTCAGTATCATTTTTCGTAAGCGGTGTTCCGCACTTTTCACAAAACAGCTTGTCAGGCGGATTTTCAAAACCGCAGCGTATACAGCGTATATTCTCACTTTCTACACTCTCCTGAGTTTGCTCCCAGCTCTGACAACTTTCATGCAAAGTGTCATTTATGCACTTTCCTTCTTTGAGATAACACTCACGATGATAAGGTGTGCCACACTCAGGACATACAACTATATCGTCACCATCTTTGAATACTTCTCCGCAGGAAAAGCATTTTTTTCCTGTATAATTAGCCATATCGGGTTTCCTTTCTTGCTGAAACAGGCTTTTTAAAGCCTTTAAATAATATTATAGCACAACTTTCAGGAAAATGCTATAGTTTTTTTATATTTTTCCTTTACTTTTCACAAAAAAAGTTTTATAATATATAATGATATAAAATAAGGAGAAAAAGATATGGTATTTTTAGAAAACTTAAAGTCAGAGCTTGAAGCTCTTAGACCTATCATCAGCGAGCTGCATGACGTATACGATATTGAACGTTCTCAGGAAAGGATTGCAGAGCTTCACGAAAAAGCCGCAGAGCCTAATTTTTGGGACGACATGGAGAAATCACAGAAGGTTTTGCAGGAAACAAGAAATCTTGAGGGCAAGCTGGAAAAATACAATAAATTCAAGTCGTCATTTGAGGATATCGAAGTGCTTATTGAAATGGCAGCCGATGAGGGTGACGAGGACATGATCGACGAAATACAGTCTGAGCTTAAAACTCTAAAAGAGGGTCTTGACGCCGCACAGCTTGACACTCTGCTCACAGGCGAGTATGATCACAACAACGCTATCATCAACTTTCATGCAGGAGCAGGCGGAACTGAGGCGCAGGATTGGAGCGAAATGCTTTTCAGGATGTATCACAAATGGTGTGAAAGTCACGGCTTCAAAATGACTACTCTTGATTATCTCGAGGGTGCAGAGGCTGGCATGAAGAGTGCCTCCGTTATCGTGGAGGGTGAAAACGCTTATGGCTATCTTAAAAGCGAAGCAGGAATACACAGACTTGTGCGTATCTCACCTTTCGACAGCTCAGGAAGCAGACACACGTCATTCTCAGCGGTGGACGTTATGCCTGAAATAGACGATACAATCGAAGTAGATATCCGTCCTGAGGACATTAAAATGGACGTTTATCGTGCAAGCGGTGCAGGTGGACAGCACATCAACAAAACGTCATCAGCCGTAAGACTTACCCACATACCAACGGGCATCGTTACATCATGCCAGACACAGCGTTCACAGTTCCAGAACAGGGATTATGCAATGAAAATGCTCAAAGCAGAGCTTATCAAAATAAAAGAGCGTGAACATCTAGAGAAGATAGAGGATATCAAGGGTGTTCAGAAAGAGATCGCATGGGGTGCTCAGATACGTTCCTATGTTTTCATGCCATACACTCTTGTAAAAGATCACAGAACGGGTTTTGAAAACAGCAATGTAAACGCTGTTATGGACGGCGACCTGGACGGTTTCATAAACGCTTATCTCAAAGCGCTTTCACTTGGCGAGATCGAAAAATAATTAGCATAAACAAAGGACAGTTCAAATGAGCTGTCCTTATGTTTTTTATGAGATTGTTTTGCCTTTTTTTCTGCTCTCTTTGGTCTTGACAGGAGTTTCTTCCGCCGCTCTATCCTCAAAGAGCTGTTCGTCAGGTTCTGCATTCTTGTATGCAAACTCAGGATTGCTTTCACCACGCTGATCGTAGTAAGGCTGGATAACGTGTTTTCTGATAACAGGATAACAATTGAAGCAAGTCACGAAGCATATGAACGAAAGAGGCCAAAATGGCAATATGAACAGAGAATATGGCAGGAAAAGATACATCATAACAATAACGATAAGCGATGCCAGAAGTGACCAAAGAGACTGCTTTATGCCAAGACTCACAAGATAAAACGAGTTCTTTATTATCTGCTTCATGTTAAGGTTAGTGGAGCTTATCATAAGATAGATGTAAAAGTGCATCATGAAGAATACAATAAGACAGCTTATGCAGATAACAAACGGAATGTATATCATGGAGTTCTGCTCTGCCCAATATTTATACATTGGAATCCCGACCATAAATCCTATAGCGAAGATGATATCTATGGCACCCATGATAGTGCCCTGCTTGAAATTCTTCTTGAAAGAATCCCAGAAATCATGTAGCAGAAACGCATTTCTTTCCTGAGAATAATTTCGGCAAACCTTTGTCATTGCAGCCGTTGCAGGTCCTACCAATACTGACGGTATCGCCAGTAAGAGCCATATTGGATTTGATGTCATAAGCATAAGTATGACCATAAGCGTCATCGGTATGCAGAAAACGAAATACAGCAAATTAAGCTCCATAAGCTTCCACATATGCCTGCCATAGACTTCAAAAAACTTAAAAATACCCTTTTTCTCCTGAGGTGCTTTAAGCACACCTCTGCCAGGGGTATTGTAATTACCAAATAAAGACATTACACCACTCCTTAAAATTAATAGTCCCCGAAATTGCCCCGAATTTTATTTCATTCTTTGTATACTGTATACTAAATTCGTCCTGCAAAAATAATCGTCAGCAGACATTCAAGCGCAGCCGCAACAGCCGCCACCGCTTCAAGCACAAGAAACTTAACAGCATAAAGCCGCACCGTCTGTCGCAGACCGCTATGCTGTCCTTCAGAAAAAACAATGCACAGCAGGATATTTGACATAGCGACAGCTTCCCTTGCGGCTATCATAAGTGCCGCCGCTGTTATGACCGCAGGAAGAAGTACAAACATTGCTGAAAGTAATGCACCATGTCCGCCGTAAATGCTGTAAAGCTGAGACATTGCAACACCCCAGCCCATGCCACGTAACAGCAATACTGCAACAGCTAAAGGCTGTCCAAGTGAAGAAAAACCTGACAAAAACACAACTGCTAAAAAAACAGTCGAACTGAAAAAAGACCTCACAAGAATTTCTTCAAGATCACCTGACGACCTCACGTCAACGAAGCTGTTTGAAAACACCGACAGCATTGAAAGCTCGTCGCTGCCCATAAAGCAAAAAGTAACAGCACCCAAAAGCGCACCAATCAGGATAGCTCCTGCAAAAAATGCAAGAACTCCGCTTTTGTATATGCCTGTCCCGCTGTTCATTATACATCACTCCTTTGAGTAATGTATATGCCACGGTGCAGAAAAAATAACTATTTTGAAAGCTCGTAAGCTCTCTTAGTGCAAGCCTTGCAGCAGTCCTCAACAGCCTTTGGCAGACCGCCCTCACGGAGCTTTTCAAGACCAGCGATAGTTGTGCCACCCTTTGATGATACCATTTCAATAAGCTCGTCAAGTGACTTGCCACTGTCAGTTATCATTTTGGCAGAGCCGATAAGCGACTTTGCAAAAAGATCTCTTGCAACTGTTTCATCGATGTCAACGCTCTTCGCATACTCTACGAATGCCTGAGCATACAGATAGATAAAAGCAGGAGATGAGCCGTTTATTGCTATTATCTCTTTCATTTTATCCTTTGATATGACGGCGTACATACCGCATGAGCCAAAGATATTGCAAACAAGCTCAAACTCCTCATCTGTTACGCTGTCAGAGCGTGAAAGAGCAGTTGCGCCCTCCCCAAGAAGAAGAGGAGTGTTTGGCATAACAAGCACTACCTTTGCGCCAGCCACAGTTTTTGAAGCGATATAATCATCTGTAATGCCTGCGCATATAGAAACTATGACAGTATCTTTCGTTACCGCAGGAGCTATCTCATCAAGCACCTCGTCAAGCTGCTGAGGCTTAATTGCAAGAAAAACATATTCTGACTTTTCAACTACCTCTGCACAGCCTGAACATTTTACTGTTCCAAGCTCGTCAAGTCTATCAAGTATCGGAGCATATTTATCAAAAGCGTAAAGCTGAATATCCTTACCCATTTTACTGCCTGCAATGCCTTTCATGATAGCATAGCCCATATTTCCTGCACCGATAAAACCAACATTTATCATACACTCAAGACCTTTCTGAATAAAAGGCAGAAGCCTGCCTTAAAAATAACTTAATTTTAATTATACACTAAATCTCAACGGATTTCAAGTGTTTCACCTAAATTTCACATTAGTACCCCATTTTTCTTGTATATTTTCACGCAAAAAAACAGCGACATTTCTGCCGCTGCTTTAAATCATATATTTGTCGCTTTATGTCCAAACTGTGTTCTTACTTTTTCATAAGCAAACTTCACAGCAGGCAGGAATATCATTAGCAAGATCAGATCCACAGGGAGCTGGATAAGATTTTTCGCTATTCTCGGTGTGCAGTATGTAAGAAAACCGCTCATTCCTTCTTTGGTGAGGTTTGTGATGCCAAAAGTCTTGTTTACATAAAGTGTATACAGGAAATAAGAATTAAGTCCTATATTACAGAAAAGTATAACACTTCCTCTTGCAATTGCGATCCTTATGTAGCTTTGAAGCTTTTTGTTGTTAAAATCGCACTTATATAACAGACAGCCGTAGATGATACCTGAAATAATAACTACCATTGCAAGCTGTGGGCTGTAGGCTCTCGGAGATTTGTTCTGCACTATATATCCTAGAAAGTCTAGCACAAATGTAGACATTCCACATACCACAGGTCCGTAAAGCATACCTATAGTACAGGTTGCAAGAAAAGTGAAACCAATCCTCAAGTCAGGCGTTACCTCAATGGAAAATGATCTGATAGCAAACGCCAACGCTATCAGTATTCCTGCTGTTGTCAATGTTCTAAGATCTTTCAGTGACTTGAAAGAGTCATAGAACATTCTTCCGAAGCTCTTCATAAATTTACCTCCTTATTCTGCGAGCTTGTCGCTTTGTGCATAACGGAGCATAAAAACAGCTCTGCACACTACCCATGCGGGATGTGCAGAGCCGCTATAAAAAGCTTCAATTACACATTCAGCGGGATGCGAAAACCGAACCGCAAAGATTCTGCCTTTTTCGTTCCGACGGCAACTCCCCGTCCGACGGACACTTAACGCTCAGTTTTCTACTCTGTAATATGTCAAAGTCTTAAAGACTCAGACCTCATGAAAAATTAGAATGCAGTTTCATTGAGGATCTTGTAAAGCTCCTCCTCGAAAGGCTTCTTCATTGAAAGAGCCTCCTGAATATCTACATCATATATCTTGTTGTCCTTCATACCAACAACTCTGTTGCCAATGCCCTGCTCTAGCAGTTCAACAGCGTGATAGCCCATTTCAGTTGCGACAACTCTATCTCTTACTGTAGGAGAGCCACCTCTCTGAACATGACCGAGAATAGTAGCTCTTGACTCGACACCAGTAATATCCTGAAGAGTTCTTGTGATATACTCTGTCTTGCCAACACCCTCAGCAACTACAATGATAAAATGTGTCTTGCCTGACTTCTTTGTCTGCTCCATCTTCTGAGCAATAGCATTGAGGTCATAAGGCTTCTCAGGTGTGATAACAGCCTCAGCGCCTACAGCAGCAGCAACGTTGATAGCAATGTGACCAGCGTTTCTGCCCATTACCTCAACTACTGAACATCTGTCATGTGACTGTGCTGTATCTCTGATCTTATCGATCATTTCCATAGCTGTGTTCATAGCTGTGTCATAACCGATAGTATATTCTGTGCATGAAATATCGTTGTCTATAGTACCAGGCAGACCGATACATGGGATACCCTGTGCTGAAAGGTCAGCCGCACCTCTGAATGAGCCGTCACCACCGATAACTACGATACCGTCAAGACCCATTTCAAGACACTTATCTCTGCCCTTCTTTACGCCCTCGATATCTCTGAATTCAGGACATCTTGCAGTATAAAGACAAGTACCGCCTCTCTGGATTATGCCTGAAACAGTTCTTGCATTCATCTCAATAACTTCACCGTTAAGAAGGCCGTTATATCCCCTGAGGATACCTACGACTTCCATACTCTTTGCAAGACCAGCTCTGCATACTGCTCTGACAGCAGCGTTCATTCCCGGAGCATCTCCTCCGCTGGTAAGTACACCAATTTTCTTAGCCATGTAAAATACCTCCAAACCAGGAAACAATTTATCCTGTTACTTTCCTAATAATCTATAATGAGCATAGCACAAAGCCCCTGAATTGTCAAGGGCTTTGTTTATTTTTTAACATTTTATTAAACGTTTTCGTTATTCAGCAGGCGCAACAGCCGGAACTGGTGTTGTTTCAGAAGAGCTGCCTGTGTTCGTATCAGGTTTAGGCTCTGTTGCCTTTGTTGTAGTGGTCGTAGTCACAAGACCTGCGGAAACTGTAACTGTAAGCACATCACCATTTTTAACATTCACAGTGTTTCCAACATTAACGCTTGTCGCCATAACATATCCTGCAGAAACAGAGCTTGAGAAATCGGTAACGACCTTATACTTGATATTATAAGAATCAAGCAGCTCAAGGTAAGCCTTCTTCGACAGGCCAGAGAAATCAGGAACAGGAACATTTTCAGGGCCTGCACATACTTTAAGAACAAGCTCATTTTTCAAAGACGGATCAAAATCAGTACCCTCTGGTATGCTCTGCTCTTTAACAACGTCCTTATCGTCAACATCAGAATAATAATATTCAGCCTTGATAGTAAAATCCTCACCAAGTTGTTTTACAACAGTATTGTATTCCAGACCCACAACGTTAGGCATTATAGCGCCATAGCCATATTCTGACTGACTTTCAGCATCAGTCACCTTAGGCGTAGCAACTGTGGTGCTGTAAACGAATACCTCGCTGTCAACTCCATCTGCATCATCAGAAGAAATGACCTTATCCTCAGACGAATCATTATTGCTGTCCGACGGACCTGAAAACAACTCATATAGCAGAAAAACTGAAAGCAAAAGCACTATCACAAGCACCGTCCAGCCTATTATCGTAGCCGTTTTATTCTTAGGCTTTTCTTCCTCACGAGTCTGCTGTGGCATTTGCCTTGACTGCGTTCTTTGTCTTGGAACATGCTGTATAGGAATAGTCTGAGTTGAACCCTTAGGGTGTTCCATATGCGTTGTATGCTGCTCAAAAAGTGCAGTAACAAGCTCTGAAACTGTCTGTATTCTTTCTTCGCCACGAACTCTCATAGCTCTTGAAAGAACTCGTGAGATATGCTGTGGTATTCTCGGATTGACTCTGCAAGCTTCGACCATAGTATCATTCTTTGTACGGGTATAAGCATCAAGGGGCATACAGCCTGTTAGTATTCTATAAAGAACTGCAGCAAGTGCATAAACGTCAGTCCATGTGCCCTGCCATTCTAACGAAGAATATTGCTCAGGGGCGGTATATCCTGAATAGAACTCAGGAGAAAGCCCTGTATTAGATGTTCTTATAGAACTTATGCAAAAGCCTGTAAGTTTAAGCTCACAATCAGTTGTAACAATAATATTTTCAGGAGATATTCCCCTGTGTATGATACCTGCATTATGTATAATGCTCAATGTTGTAAACAATGGCACAAAAAGCTTTTTGACCTGTTCCCATGTGAGAAAGCCTGTATTTGACTGTAAAAATTTCTTTAGCGTCACGCCCTCCACATATTCGAGTATGACATAGGTCGTATTATTCTCGCAAAACATATCCTTTGCCGTGGCGATATGCTGAAGATTTCTCATGCGTGAAAGAACTTTGTTCACGTCTGCAAACTCAGACATAAATGTCTTATACTTAGCCAGACAATCTGGATTCACCACAAGTCGCTGACTTTCGCTATCTCTTTCGCAAAGAGTGTCAGGCATATACTCTCTTGCCACACACTTGCATTTGCCAACCATATCGTAGCAAATGTAAGACGCACCCTCACCATTATATGAAAGCATTTTTCCGACTATATATCTGTTGTCAAGCACTGTTCTCGGTGCAAGATAAGCCTGTAAATGCGGGATATCGTCGGTATAGCTACAATAATGACAGCGACCGTCAGAACCAAGTTCGTTCATACAGCCCATACATAATTTAGTACTAGGATCCATACCGAACCTCCTTTTTACGTTATTCATCAATTTATATTAGCAACAAACCGAGCATAAGTCAAGTTTTTTTGTGCAATTGTAGAATTTACGCAACAATTTGTATTTCTTTTGTAACATTATGACCCTTTTACAGATACTCAGGATAAATAAGCGTAGAAGAATAATACAGATACTTATTATCCGTATCGAACGTTACATTAAGCACCACAGGCTGATCATCACCTGCGTCATTCTCATACCAATAGCGGTATATATAATTTTTAGTGTCTTTTGACCATACGATGCCGTAATATTCAAGGTCTATGGCATCTGACAAGCCACTCCACTTTGCTCCTTGTTCAAACTTATCAAGGTTGATAGCTTTACTCTTTTTTTCACCGTTTGCATTGTTTTTAAGCACCTTGAAATTTGAATATTTTACAGTTTGTATACGTTCTTCATCATCAACAGTAACAAGTGCCGCCCATTCAGGATAATTTATGCCATCAACATTAACACTGTCATCAGACTCAATGATATAATCAAAATTCAGTGCATTGTTCACTCCCTGAAAAACCGATTCGTCCTTAAAGTGCATATCAAGCTTTTTCTGAGCCTTTGCAACATCTACGCCGATATATTCAGAAATGCTCTCAGCGGTGTTTTCACCCTTTCCGCTTATAATATTCACAACGATAAGGACGACAAGCACCACAAGGAGCACTACCGCCACTGTTATAAGAATAAGCTTGAGCTTGCTTTCAGACAATTTATGTTTTTTCTCACCCACTATTTCTACGTTTAGCGGTTTATTCTGCTTTTTGAAACGCTTCATGATAGATGTATTTTTGTCTGGTCTTAATCTAGTGTCACAGTTAGGACAGAAAATGTCATCATCGTCAACTGACTTGTGGCATTTAGGACACTCCATAAAAACAACTCCCGTTTGCAACATCCGTGCATTTGCACACTTTTTCAAAACAAGTATACCATAATCTCTGTAAAAAGTCAACAAACGAAAAACAGCGGACAGAAGTCTATCCGCTGTAAAAAACATATATCAGAAGTGCATCTGGTCTGGATCTTCGATATCCTTTGCAAAACAGCCTGCAACAGGTATCGTTTTGCTGCGATATTTTGAAAGGCCTGCTGCTGTCTCATCGTCAACGATAAACGCCTTATCAACAACTGCATTCTTCGCCTTAAGTGTCATGACCTGAACGCCTATAGTATCTCTCGTGGACTTAGGCATAAGAAGTGCAGTATCAAATATCATTGCTCTGCCGTTAGTTGTGCGAAGCATTATCTCAGCGTTATCCTGCACAAAGAACATTCCCACAAGCTTAGCCTTTGCAGAATAAGCGTTGGCAAGCTTCTTTCTGTTGGTCTTTGTTTCATAGGCATTGAGCGGCACTTTTGCCACCTTTCCGTTTTCAAAACAGAATATCATATAGCCCGAATAATCCACAGTATTCACCATGGACACAACGCCCTCACAGTCATCAAAACCAAGCTTTGCAGGAATATAGTCGCCAAGAGAGCTTGCCTTTGTGTCGGCAAACTGCGATACCTTGGTCTTATACACAGCCGCCTTGTCCGAGAAGAACAGAAGCTCCGTTTTGTTGGTGCTTTCCATTTCCTGAAGCGGACCGTCGCCCTCTTTATACTTCTGCTCGCTTGCCATTCTCAGTGATTGCGGAGTACATTTCTTGAAATAACCGCTTTGAGATAGGAAAAGCTTGCAGGCGTAGTCAGGGATATCGTCCTCTATGTCTATCTCCTCGATATCAGTCTTATAATAGAACTGAGTTTTTCTTGGCTGACCATACTTCTTTGAAACTTCCTTTAATTCGGAAATGATGATATTCTTTATTTTTCTGTCGCTTCCAAGAATATCTTCAAGCTCTGCAATAGCTTTTTCAAGGTCCTCAGTTTCGGCAGTTCTTTTGAGGATATACTCACGGTTAAGGTGTCTGAGCTTTATTTCAGCCACATAATCAGCCTGTATCTCATCAATGCCGAAGCCTATCATCAGGTTTGGAACGACTTCAGTTTCTTCCTCTGTCTCCCTGATTATTTTTATAGCCTTGTCTATATCAAGGAGTATCTTTCCAAGACCTTTCAGAAGGTGGAGCTTGTCTTTCTTCTTTGCAAGATCAAATCTTGTTCTGCGTCGAACGCAATCCATTCTGAACGCTACCCATTCTTTAATTATATCATAAACGCCCATTATTCTTGGATAGCCGTGAACAAGTATATAGAAATTGCATGAATATGAGTCCTGAAGCGGTGTCAGCTTATAAAGCTTTTGCATAAGCTTATCAGGGTCTACGCCCTTTTTGATATCTATACCTATTTTCAGACCGTTAATATCCGTTTCATCACGGATATATGATACCTCTCTTATCTTGCCTGCCTTAACGAGAGCGATTATCTTCTCGATTATTGCTTCAACTGTGGTAGTGGCAGGTATCTCAACGATCTCAAGACACCTTGACTCCTTGTCATACTGATATTTTGCTCTCAGCTTAACAGAGCCTTTTCCTGTGCGGTATATCTTATCAAGCTCTTCCTCATCATAGAGAAGTGAAGCACCGCCCGGAAAGTCAGGTCCTTTCAGCGTTTCAAGAGCGTTGAAATCAGGATTTTTCATAAGTCCGATAGTTGTCTCGCAAACCTCGCTGAGATTGAACGGACAAACTGATGAAGCCATAGAAACGCCTATACCAACGTTTGCATTAACAAGTATTGACGGGTAAGTAGCAGGAAGCAAGGTCGGCTCTGTGGTGGTGTTATCATAGTTAGGAACAAAATCCACAGTGTCCTTGTCTATATCTCCGAAAAGCTCCTGACAGATAGGCATGAGCTTTGCCTCAGTGTATCGTGAGGCAGCATAAGCCATATCTCTTGAATATGCCTTACCGAAGTTACCCTTGCTCATTACATATGGGTGCAAAAGCGCTTCATTGCCCTGTGAAAGTCTTACCATGGTTTCATATATAGCGCCGTCTCCGTGAGGATTGAGCCTCATGGTCGCACCAACGATATTGGCAGACTTTGTGAGCTTTCCGTTTAAAAGTCCCATTTTATACATGGTATAAAGCAATTTTCTGTGTGAAGGCTTAAAGCCGTCTATCTCTGGGAACGCTCTTGATACCAAAACGCTCATGGCATACGGCATATAGTTCTTTTCAAGGGACATTGTTATCTTTTCGTCTGCAACAAGTCCTGCACCCTCGATATATGCGTTGTTATTTGGTTTAGCAGTCTTTTTAGGCTCTGCCTTTTTTCTTGCCATAAAATCTATCCTTTCATAAAGTTCGTAAGGTCGGTGCACTTTTTGCCTGTATACTGCATAGCGATCCTGCTTTCGGGATCGGCGTCAAACATATACAGCACCGCAATAAAAATAAATTCAAGTGGTTTCATAAGGATATAGACCACATCTGCACGCAATTTCGTCGATATATGCTGTGAAATGGGATATCCGTGTTTATCGTAAAAGCTTCTCACACATTTGTGAAAACGTGGAAGCTTATCCTGTATAAGCTCTTCAAATGCGTTTGCAACACAAAGCTGTCTGTTCACAACTATCTTATCCCCACGCCGCAGACCCATTCGCTGAGGTTTGACGAGCTTAGCGTGTCCCCCTGCCGCAACTGTGCAAAGATAATGCCCTTGTGAGTAATCAGGCGGCGGAGGTATCTGCTGAGAAAACGTCCAATCGGCTGTTTCCGTGAAAGCCTTTACTATGCTGTCAGGGCGCTGTCCAAATAAAACAAGTATCAAAAGCATCACCGCAAGGAGCGGTATCATTGCCACAAAGCTGATAAGATACCAACCAAGGCTTTTTGTGAGAAGCTTATTAAGCCAGCCCATAAAGCCGCTTTTCTCCGCCGAATTGCTGAGATATCCCGTCTGCGCCTTTATTTCACGGCGAATGAGCCTTACGGACATAAGCATATAATTCATTGGAAAAACCAACATCATCACCGTGAAAAAGTTATCCATATTCTTCAAAAGCTGTATCACCAGCAGTATATCAAGCACATTGCCCATATACACCCCTGCAATGAGCATAGCCGCAAACAACGGCGGTTTTCTCTTTGTTATAACACTCAACAGTACAATGCACACCATAGCTATAAAAAACAGGAAGAAAAAACTAAACCTATACTCCCCTGCTATGGGTGTATGAAATTCCCCATGAACAGTTAGAGGAACATCATATTCAACGCCAAGACCTAACCCGTCAAGGTCAAAAACAGACAGCAGCGAACCGATTACCACCGTCAGCACATCAAACAGCGGTCTGTCCAATTCTTTAGGTGCATTCTCAAAAAGCCTTATAACATTTATTACTGTGAAAAACAATGGAAGTCCAACACATATCACAAGCGCAGACGACCATATAAAAATTGCGTCCATAATGCTCTCACCTCAAACAGCTTATGAAATATCTGCCATATCCAGATAATCAACACCATTATTGGTGATGAAATCTTTTCTGCCCTGCAGATCGTCACCCAAGAGCATATCGAACATCCACTGTGTCTGCTCGATATCGTCAGGCTCTATCTTTATAAGACGTCTTGTGGCAGGGTCCATTGTCGTAAGGCTCATCATCTCCGCCTCGTTCTCGCCAAGACCTTTTGAACGCTGGATATCAAACTTTTTATTGCCTATCATTTTGAGTATCTTTGTCTTTTCGTTCTCGTCATATGCAAAGTAAGTCTTGTCGGAAGTCGTTATCTCAAAGAGCGGTGACTCCGCAATATAAACATATCCTTTTTCAATAAGGGTCGGCACAAGTCTGTAAAGCATTGTGAGTATAAGCGTTCTGATATGGAAGCCGTCAACATCGGCATCAGTACAGATAACTATCTTGTTCCAACGAAGATTGTCAAGATTGAACATAGATATCTCCTTGTTCTTGCCAGTCTTGACCTCAACGCCGCAGCCTATGACTTTTATAAGATCTGTGATTATCTCGTTCTTGAAAATCTTATCATAGTCAGCTTTCAAACAGTTGAGTATCTTTCCTCTCACAGGGATAACAGCCTGAAACTCTGCATTTCTTGCCATTTTTACAGAACCGAGCGCCGAGTCGCCCTCCACGATATAAAGCTCACGCTGAGAAAGGTCTTTTGAACGGCAGTCAACGAATTTCTGCACCTGATTTGAAAGGTCGATAGAGCCTGCAAGCTTTTTCTTCAGG
Source organism: Ruminococcus sp. N15.MGS-57 (assembly GCF_000980385.1). Lineage (NCBI taxonomy): Bacteria > Bacillati > Bacillota > Clostridia > Eubacteriales > Oscillospiraceae > Ruminococcus > Ruminococcus sp. N15.MGS-57. The sequence continues at coordinate 25,656 of NZ_LARF01000015.1, read as the reverse complement.
TCTATTCTTGACTTCTCAGCCTTTTCACGGCTTCTCTTGTTTACAAGAACCTGCTCTGCTATCTTCACCGCTTCGTCAGGATTTTCAATAAAGTATATCTCGAGATTGTGCTTCAAGAACTCTGTCATGCACTCCTTGATAAACTTGTTTGTGATAGCTTTCTTTGTCTGATTGGCATATGAAGTCTGTGTAGAAAACGAACTTGAAACAAGCACCAAGCAATCCTCGATATCCTGAAAAGTAATAGGCTTTTCGTTTTTCAGATACTTATTGTTGCTTTTGAGATAAGCATTTATCTGAGATGTAAAAGCACTCTTTACAGCGTCCTCCGGTGAGCCACCATGTTCCAGAAAGCTTGAATTGTGATAATATTCAAGACATTTTACCTGATTAGAGAAAGTGAATGCCACAGAAAGCTTTACCTTGTAATCGTCCTTGTCCTCACGGTCACGACCCTTGCGGTCGCCTGTGAAAAACTGCACCGAGGTCAGAGGCTTTTCACCTGCTATCTCTGCAACATAATCAGCGATACCATTCTCATAATAGAACGTCTTTTCTTCAAAAGAATTGTTCTCACGCTGTATACGCAGGATAAATGTGATATTAGGGTTTACTACAGCCTGCTTTTTCAGAACGTCCTCCAAATATTCGTTCTCAATTTTTATATCAGTGAAAACTTCAAGGTCAGGTCGCCAATGTGTCTTTGTACCTGTCTTTTTCTGCTTTGTTTCTTCCTTTTTAAGACCGCCGACGTTTCTTCCCTTTTCAAAGTGCAGGTCATACTTATATCCGTCACGGAAAACCTCGACGTCCATAAACTCAGATGAATACTGCGTCGCACAAGCACCTAGTCCGTTAAGGCCCAACGAATATTCATAGTTATCTCCGCTGTTATTATTATACTTACCGCCTGCATAAAGCTCGCAGTAAACAAGCTCCCAGTTATATTTTTTCTCACGCTGGTTATAGTCAACAGGACAGCCACGTCCGAAGTCTTCCACCTCGATAGAATCGTCATTGTACTTTGTAACGATTATCTTATCGCCATGACCATCACGAGCCTCATCTATAGAGTTTGAAAGAATTTCAAAAACAGAATGTTTACAGCCCTCAAGTCCGTCAGAGCCGAATATTACCGCAGGACGCTTTCTTACTCTGTCCTCCCCCTTAAGGGATACTATATCTTCATTTGTATATTCCTTTTTATTTGCCATTTCTCATTTCCTTTCTTACGGATCTGAAGAATTTTTTACATACAAATTATATTATAACACAAAGTCAACGATTTTGTAAATACATTAATTAAACATTTCTGAATATCAAGCAGAACATATGTTTTGTGACAAATAAACAAAAAAGCAGACTATTGATTATTTCAGAAAAATATTATATAATATAGATAACTTAGAAATATCGGAGGATAAAATGGATATTACGATAAATATGCCGCAGACTGAAAACAACTCTAATTCTGCAAAGGCATTGTCACTCAACAATGGACTGATATGGTTCATATGCTTTGTGCCGCTTATTGGCTTGTTTCTTGAAAACTACGCAAACTCAGCCACTGCGGGAGCGGTGCTTTGGATACTTGTGCCGCTTTTTATGATAGGCTGTTCAGTCGCAGACTGTAAGCAGCTTATAAAGCATGATATTGCCGCCACCCACCTTTATAAATGGGTATGGCTCACGCCGGTTTATGTATACAAGCGTGAAAAGCTGTGTGGCAGAGAGCTTTACAAAGCGATAATGTGCGGATTTTTCATTATCGCTGCCCTGTTCATGAACGGGTTTACACAAAGCATTAAAATCGACGCTGACTACATGACCGTTTCAGCACAGAACAGCTACGTTCAAAGCCTTGACAACTTCTCAGGCAGCTCTTCAAAGATAATCGGCGAATGTATAGCCTCATACCTTGGCGATGACGCTGAGTGGGACTGCACAAAGGACGGGCACAACTACACAGTGACCGTAAAAGGCAAGCACGGCTCTGATAACTACACTATATCCTTTATAATAGTATACGACGGTTTCACCTACAGAAAGTTCGCTATATCAGACGTTGTGAAAAATGACGTTTCCCTCAGAGATGAAGATTTCAGCTCAGTTTGCAAAGCTATCTTCATTAACGGCGGCGACAGCAGCGATACTGATAGTTCAAGTTCATCAGCAGAATAATTTTTAGAGCGGACATTGTTCCACTCTTTTTTGTTGTCACTATATATGAATGTGCACGATCAGTTGTCACACAGTTTGTATACCTGCACAAAAGTGATGAATTTGTCACTTTTCCATTGACAGAGCAAAACAAGGGTGATATAATTGTCACATAAGGTGATAAATAAATCACTTTGATTATACAGCTGTGTAAAGAACAAAAGAAAGAAGAGATAGTAGTGAAAAACAAAACTGATGAAATATCAAACAAGATATCATATAAAAAATACTACAGACTTATGGGTATCTTAGGTACAGCAGGCGGTTCAATGTGGATATTTTATTGGGTCATGGATAAGTTCCTGCCTGATATCAAAAAAGGACATACGCTCACCAATGTGATAAACCTTATCGTATCTTTGGGAACGCTTGCGCTGATCGCCATATGCATAACAAAGATGATATCCACGGCCGGCAAAAGAGATACAGATGACGAGCTTACTCAGCAGACAACAGCAAAGGTCAATCAGACTTTTATAACGTTCCTGTTCACGATTGCCTGCCTGTTTATTTCAGTTATGACTTTGTTTTCCGATATTTTAGGAAGATTTAAGGTCACACTAAACGAATATGTTATAACGGGCTTGATATGGTTTTGCTATGCGGTGTACAATTTTATAGGGCTGTATTTTGAAAGTAAGTTCGATGATGATGAGAACTAGAGGGATAAAAATGAAAGCGAAAAAAGAAAAGAAAAAGATAACTCTGAGAGAATATCACAAAAAGCGTATGGTAACAGGAATTGCAATACTTGTCACAGAGATATTTGAAAACACTGCGGAGCATTACAAGCTTGATAATACAACATGGGCGACAGTGATATTCGTTGTGTTGGCTGCTATGACGGCATTATTTGCAGTAATATGGCTGTATGCAAGCTGTCAGAAAGTTGACAAAGAGGATGAAATGGCAAAAGAAAATATGCTCAAGGCACATCAAAGTATCACAAAAATGTTTTTGATAATATTAGCAGTGGCGATCTTTATATCAATGTTCTGGGAAGGAAGTATAACCATAAAGATAAACAGCGACAGACTATATCAAGTATGGTTTATATTCTGGTTCAGTTATATGACCCTTGAAAGCGGATTTTTCCTCCACCATGAGGGCAAGCTCAGCACCGATGAGGAGGACGAGTAATGCCGGAGCTAAAAACAAAACTCAAGGAATATCGTGCCAAGCTTGACATGAAGCAGGGTGACCTTGCCGAAAAAGTGGGCGTCAGACGTGAAACTATCATACGTCTTGAAAAAGGACAATACAATCCGTCCCTAAAGCTTGCAATGGATATTGCAAAGGTATTTGGTGTATCTGTAGAGGATATTTTTTCATTTGAAGATGAATAAAGCTGAAAATACAGTAAAGCAGACGGTTTGCAGGATTTTGGTGCAGAAGAAAAGCATATACTGAAAATGCAAATACAGACATATAAGCACATATTCTAACGTATATAGATAAATATTGAATATACGTTGCTTATGCTATGATTATCTTTAGTTTACGCCATATTACTGTGTATATTAGTGTAAAATGCAAAAGTGAAATGAATTGTGAGAAATCGAGAGAAACGGAGCAAAACGAAGAGATTTAAAGAGAATGAGGGATATAAATTAAAAATTCGACGTTTTGACTATTGACAATCGTGAAAAGCTGTTGTATAATAGACAACGTTGTGAGTTCACAGGGCGAAAATGCGGCTGTGAACAGACTTTTTATAATTCTGAATGGAGGAAATAATATGTCAACTTATATGCCAAAAGCAGGCGACATTACTCGCACATGGTATATTCTCGACGCTGAAGGTCAGTCACTCGGTAGAGTTGCTGCTAAGGCTGCTCACATTCTTCGTGGCAAGCACAAGCCAACTTACGCACCACACGCTGACTGCGGCGACCATGTAATCATCATCAACACAGATAAGGCTGTTCTCACAGGCAAGAAGCTTGATCAGAAGTCTTACAAGTGGCACACAGGCTGGATCGGCGGTCTTAAGGAGATCAAGTATTCAGATATGATGGCTAATCAGTCAGACAGAGCTATGACAATTGCTGTTGAGGGTATGCTCCCTAACAACACACTTGGCAGAGCTGCTGCAAAGAGACTCAGAGTATACAAGGGTGCTGAGCATAATAATGCTGCTCAGAAGCCTGTTAAATACGAACTGTAAGGAAGGAGCAATTTAGATGTACGAATCAAAGCAGCCATATTTCTATGGCACAGGTAGAAGAAAACATTCTGTTGCCCGTGTTCGTGTTTACGAGGGTACAGGTAAGATCACAATCAACGGCAGAGACATTGACGATTACTTCGGTCTTGAGACACTCAAGCTCATCGTTCGTCAGCCATTTGCTGTAACAGATACAATGGATAAGTACGATATCGTTTGCACAGTAACAGGCGGTGGAGTAACAGGTCAGGCTGGTGCAATTAGACACGGTCTTTCAAGAGCTCTTCTTCAGGCTAGCGATGAGTTCAGACCTCTCCTCAAGAAGGAAGGCTTCCTCACTCGTGACCCAAGAATGAAGGAAAGAAAGAAGTACGGTCTCAAAGCCGCAAGACGTGCTCCACAGTTCTCAAAGAGATAATTTCATTCTCATTTATCAAACCGTTTCGCAGAAATGCGAAGCGGTTTTTTTATACCCGATCCTAACTGTCAAAATGCACAATCAAAACATCTGTTCGTTGTCAATTTAGCTGAATATCCCCATGCTTATTGTAAATAACAACAAAATATGATATAATTATTGCTGATAAATTAACTTTTAGGAGATAACTGCTATGACGAATGAATACATAAAACCGCCCGTTGAGATACGCTACAAAAATGAACTCGACGCCTTGAAAAGTGTTGATATTGGCAAAAAGCCTGAGAATTGGGTGCTGTCGCCAAAGGCAGTGCGAACATTTATATTAGGCGGAATCATCAAAACTGCCGATGGCAAAATGCAGATAAAGCGCAAATTCTATGGCAATGACGCACTTGTTGAGCGCTGTATAATCACCCTCGCTGGTAACCGTGGACTTATGCTGGTGGGTGAGCCAGGCACTGCTAAAACTATGCTCTCTGAGCTTCTCTCTGCTGCTTGCTGCGGCATAAGCACGAACACAGTTCAGGGTACGGCTGGAACTACCGAGGATATGATAAAATATAGCTGGAACTATGCCATGCTTCTTTCAAAAGGTCCGTGCCGTGAAGCCCTTGTGCCTGCTCCCCTGCTCATAGGCATGGAACAAGGCATTTTCGCACGATTTGAGGAAATAACTCGTACCCCTGCAGAAATCCAGGATAGCCTTATTTCTGTAATGAGCGACCAGATACTCAATATCCCTGAGCTTGAAAACGAAGGACTTGTTTTCGCCAAGCAAGGATTTAATATAATCGGTACTGCAAACACCCGTGATAAGGGCGTAAATGAAATGTCAGGTGCTTTGAAAAGGCGTTTCAATTTTGAAACTGTCGAGCCTGTTCGTGACGTAAGGCTCGAAAAGGAGATCATTATCCGTGAAGCACAAGACCTTGCAAAAACAGGTCATATCGACCAGCCTATAGACACCGACGCTGCTGAACTTCTTGCTGTCACATATCATGAGCTTCGTGAGGGCGTTACCTCAGAGGGAACAAAGCTTGAAAAACCAAACGCCGTTATGAGTACAGCCGAAGCTGTGTCCGTTTTCTATCAAACTATGAGCAGTGCATATTATTATGGTGACGGAAAAACTGATCTCAAAGAGCTTACGCAGAATCTTTTAGGAGCAGTTTGTAAGGAAAACAAAGACGACCTTGAAAAGCTTAAAAGCTATTTCAGGATCGCTGTTAAGGAAAAAAGTGCAAGTGAGGGAGGCATATGGACAGAATATCTGGATACAGCCAAGTATCTGAAATAATACCTTTCGACTATTCTCAGCCATTTATGCTTTTTCCTGTAAGACACCACAGCCCTGTCTGCTCGTGGCAGCTCATCAGAGCAATTAAAGAATATCAGCCCGATGTCATACTTATAGAGGGTCCTGAAAACGCCAATGATATGATAGGTGTGTTGACGGACGAGAGAACAAAACTCCCTGCGGCTTTCTATTATTACTACAAGGACAGAAAAAAGTTTATCAGTGATGAAGCCGAAGACTATAAATGCTACTACCCTTTTATCTATGCTTCACCTGAGTATAACGCTCTGAAAACAGCCGCAGCCATGGATATAGAAGCACGCTTTATAGATCTTCCCTACAGCGAGATACTTATTACCACCGCAGAAAATAAAGGCCTTCGCAGTAATAAGGATAAACACAGCTACACTGATGACAGCAGACTTATATACAGCAAATTCTGCAAAAAGCTTTGCGAGAAAACAGATCTAAGGACCTTTGAAGAGTTCTGGGAGAAGTATTTTGAGATAGAGGGACTCAGACTATCTGTACAAGATTTTGTACAGCAAATGTACACCTACTGCATTATCACACGAAATGACGAAACAGAAGATGATCTTGTGGCAGACGGAACTCTTGCAAGAGAAAACCATATGGCTCTGCGTATCAAAGAAGCACTTAAAGATAACAAAAAAGTCCTTGCTGTAACAGGCGGATTCCACAGTTTGGGACTTTATGAGCTTTTGAAAAGTGATAATATCCAAAAAGAAAAGCTTCACAAGCTCTCTCAAAAAGATGAGGGCTGTTTCCCCGTAGCTTATTCTTATGAAGCAGCAGACGCTCTCAGTGGATATGCCTCTGGTATCCAGCGTCCTTATTTTTATGATTGCGTGATGAACAAGCTAATTCACTGCGATGACCCGGCAGGTGTTTATAGCGACACAGTTCTTGACCTGCTCATAGGCACAGTGAGAGCCTGTGATAAACATGATATCCCAGTGTCAATGGCTGACGCTTCCGCAGCGCAGTCTATGATGAGTGGACTTGCCGCACTTCGTGGCTGTCATGAATGTGGACTTTACGAGCTTGAGGACGCCATAACCTCGTCATTTATCAAGGGAGAGAAAACAATATCCTCTGCCCTGCCTATCGACCTTATGCACAAACTTGCCACAGGCGACAAGACAGGTCATATAGGTGATATAAACCACGTTCCTCCGCTTATCGCTGATTTTGAAGAACAGTGTAAAAGGTTTCGACTTAAAATAAAAACAGTAACCCCTAATAAGACGGAAGTTTCACTTTTTACCACTGCAAACGGCATGGAACTAAGCAGATTTTTCCACAGAATGGTGTTTCTAGGCACAGACTTTGCCCAGCGAACAAAAGGACCTGATTTGCATAGGCGAAAAGACAGAAGTCGTGTCCGTGAAGAATGGGTATACAAAAAAGTTCCTGCCACAGACGTTGCACTCATAGACCATACTGCCGACGGCTTCACCATTGAAGAAGCCTGCCGCACCTGTGCTTCAAGAACACTTCACCATGAAAAGCACTGTGATGTTGCAGCGCATATCCTTGTGGACTGCTTCCAAATGGGCTTAGAACTCTCTGATGATGACAATGCTTGTGCCGAGAACATTCTTAACTCAGATGGTGACTTTTTCTCTGTAGGCAGAGGTCTAAGGCATTTTATCACTCTTATGGAACTCCAACAGCTTTATAATACCGAGTTTTCCGCCGCAGAAAATTGTGCAAAGCGGTGCATGACAAGGATAATCACAGCACTGCCTGATATGGCGTCGGTGAAAGACGACCACATTGCAGAATGTGCAGCGATAATGTACACAATGCAAAAAGCTGTCACTGACGGCTTTAGAGAATATCGTCAGGACTATGAAACCGCCCTGCTTTCCCTCTGCGGTAAATCTGATAAAGACCCATTTGTTTACGGCACAGCACTTGGCATACTTTATGCCTTTGACCCCCACCGCCGCAAGCTTGCTGAGCAGGCAATGTCAAGCTATCTCAAAGGCGACAGGAATGTTCAAATACAAGGAGCGGAGTTTCTTCACGGACTTTTCAATGCCGCCCGTGATATCATCATGACGGACGATTCTTTCATCAGAATGACAGACACGCTTATCTGCGGACTTGACTATGACGATTTTATAGAGATACTTCCCTCCATGAAGCTTGCTTTCAGTTGTTTCACCCCATATGAAATACAGCAAACAACCACCGCTGTCGCAAAGCTTTATGACGCTGACAGTGCTGAGCTTCTTGTGGAAAAACCTATAAACGAAAGGCTATATAGCTTCGGTGGGGAAATAGATAAAGAGATAGTCAAACTTTTGTCTGAGGAGGAAAAGCCATGACAGATGAAAACAAAGCCATATCCGTCAACCGCTGGCGGCTCGTGCTGGGCGGAATGTCTGACAAAAGCCTTTCCTTTACCGGTGACAAAGCAGAGATAATAACGTTTCAGGATATGGAAAAGCTACTCGATTATCTCTATAGCCGTGCGCAAGGTGACGATGTAAGGGACGAGAACAGCAGGCAAGGCGGTCAGGGTGGCAGTGTGCTAAACGCCGCAGAATGGATAACAAAAGTCAGAACGCTTTTTCCAAAGCAGACCGCCGAGGTGCTTGAACGTCAAGCTTTGGAAAGGTTCAACATGACCGAGCTTCTTACCGATAAAAAGGTTCTTGAAGAAATGAAGCCTGATATAGCGCTGCTTAAAACTATCATTCAGCTCAAACATCTCATGAACGGCGAGGTGTTGCAGGCGGCTTTAAAAATAGCAAAACAGGTGGCAGACGATATCAAACAAAAGCTTGATATGACCATAAAGCGAAGCCTTACAGGCAGGCTTGATAAAAACACATCGTCAGTTATGAAATGCTCTGCAAACCTCGATTTCAAAAAGACTATCCGCCGAAACCTGAAAAACTATGACAAAACAAGCAACCAGCTTATACTTAAAGATATCTATTTCAGTGGACGTGTGAAAAAGCATAACAAAAAGCGCATTATCATAGCCATAGACGAAAGCGGTTCAATGCTCGGTTCAGTCATCTATAGTGCAGTAATGGCGCAGATAATTTCCGAACTGCCATTTGCAGAGGTGAAGCTCATCATATTTGATACAAGCATCGTTGACCTCTCAGACCATGCAGACGACCCTGCTCAGACAATAATGAGCGTTCAGCTTGGGGGAGGAACGGATATTGCAAAAGCCCTTACCTACTGCGAAAGCCTTATCGTTACGCCGCGTGACACTTGCGTTATCGTTGTAACAGACCTCTACGAGGGTGGCAGTGAAGCACAGCTTATGAACGTCAGCAAAAATATAATCACAAGCGGAGCACATCTCTCATTCCTTACCGCCCTTGATGAAAATGCCGACCCTGCCTATGACAAGGCGACAGGTCAGAAGCTTGCAGATATGGGCTCATTCGTTGGCGGTCTTACCCCTGATAAGCTTGGGGATTACATCGGAAAAATATTTGCATAGGAGATGACATCTTGGACGTAATCGATAAACAGCTTGGCATTGCAAACGAACAAACGCTTATTGAGCTTTCAAACAAGGGCATTTACAAACGTGCGTTGAAGGAATCCAAAAACATGACCCTTTCGGCTGAAAAAATCCATGAATGTTACATAGTAAAATTAGACGGTGAAACCTGCACCATAAAATCACCTCTTGATGAAAGTCAATGCAGTTGTGTTTCAAGAGGAATGTGCAGGCACATTATCACAGCCATACTGCTTTTGAAAGCACAGCTTCCACAGTACGACGGCGAGGATATCACTCCAGAGGTCATAACCTCCGAGCCTGAACAAGCAGAAATTGAACTACCCGACCAACCTGAAATAAATCCGCTTTCTCAGGATACCCAGAAAAAGATAAAAGGATGTGCCGGACAGTGCATAAAAATAATGTCTGGAATATTTACCCGAGGTCTTGTAAGAGCCGAAGAGAGCGACCCCGATAATTTTGAGCTTGCCGCAGTTTTCTGCCACGCTTTGAGAATGGCTGAGGCAGAAAGACAAATGCGTGAACTTGGCAGCCGACTTAAAGACTGTGTTTCAAGGCGAGCTTCATTCAGTCCGCAGGTATTCACTCACAAAATGTTTGAATATGCTGACAGCATGAACAAGCTTATAAAAGCCGACATCACAGAAGAAATGCTCGGCACCTTCCGCAGAGAATACACCGACTATGAGGGGACGCTCCAACTCCTGCCTATAGGCACAAGAAATGTCAGTGGCGAATACACTGGCTGTATCTACTATTTTCTAAATAAAGACAAAACTTCGCCCCAGCGCTTTTTTACCTACAGCGATCTGCGCCCCACGTTTTATGAAAAAAAGTCAAGACGATTTGCCGAAAGCACAACTGTATGGGATCTTGACAGCTCTCTAAACAGCTATATGTGCACAGAGCTGAAGCTTGAAAACGCCAAGGTGAGCATGGGGCATTTGTCCTCATCGTCAAAGACCAACACCATAGGCGCAGGTCCTGCACAGCTAAACTGTTTTGCCCTCCGTGAGCTTATTGTCAGCGATTTCAAAGAGCTTGCGGAAAAGATCTCCGCAAACAAAAGCGACGAGGAGACCGACCGACTTTATTTCGTTCACCCCAAAGAGTGCGTCGCTTCATATTTTGACAAGCACACTCAACAGCAGATTTTTATTATAAAAGACGGCTGCGATAGACAAATATCTGTCACCGCAAAATACACAGCAGAAAATCGTGAATTTATTTCCACGCTTGAAACCATAGGTGGCAAAATGCTAAAAGAGAAGCACAAAAACTACGTCATGCTGGCTCAGGGGTATATCGACCACGGCAGGCTAACGCTTTTCCCTATAGAGGTCTATGATTTTATTGATCCGCCTGACAATGTTCCTGTACCCATCGAGAATGATACAGACCAAGACTATGGAATGTGTAGTGAACTTCTTGACGCCACCGAAGAAACCGACAAGAGGATAGTCACGGCAATGGAGTGCGGAGTGAACACTGTTATCGCAGATGAACACGTTCAAAGCATACGCCAATGCGGACTTGAAGAACTTGCAAAACGTTATGAATGCTTCACAAAGCTGTGCGAAAATGCAAGACACACCACCGCAGACAAAAGCCTTGATATCTTCACTGCCGCAGGCAACACAATGCGGTATATCAGACTTTGCACACAAAAATTAGCACTGTTCAGTGCGATAAATAATATGGAGGAGAAAAAATGATCTACAACGAAAGCACCAAAAGCTTTATAAAGCTTGAAACCGCCTTAAAGGAGCTTGGTTTTGACCAGCAGACCATAGACCTTGCCCTTGAATATCTTGACATCACAAAGCCTAGAAACAATGACCTGATGAGAAAAATTACAACAAGATACTATCCAAAACTCATGCAGTATAGTTATCGTGAAAAGCTTATCAAAGCTGTAAAAAGTGAGATATCAGGTTCAGATAGTGAGGAGCTTAAAGACCGTTATATTATTTTCAGTTCAATGGCAACGGGCCCATATTTCCGATATATGACAGATGCGTTGTCTGGCAATGCCTATATATATTCCGAAAACAAAGCCATGTATATGAAACCGCTCACTGATTTTTATGGTGAGAACGCAGAAGCAGTCTGGATATCAACCGAGATCTCAAACCGCTCAAATGATTCTATCAGCGTTTTCACTGTAAATCATCCTATCTATTCCGCAGACGATGCCATAAGAACATTCAACTTCGTTAGCCCTGACGATATCATAGCACAGCTTCTCCTGTGCGTTTACGCATTGGACGCAACCGAGCTGCCTAAAAAGAGCCTGCTCGGCAAAACAAAAATTCCCGATACAGCCGCAATTGCCATAAAAAAGCTTTGCGAAGTGGTCGAAAAAAAGCCCAAAACAACTACAGCCGTTTTCTGTCTTTTTCTTGCCGCATATGCAGAAGCGTCATATTTTGTAAAAGAATATCGTGCGTTTTTTAATAAAAACATTGTGAAATATTGCGACGATCTTACCCAAGGGCTGATATATATGAAGCTCTCCACCACCAGGATATTCGACCTTATCGAAGCTCAACCACAGTGCCTTACAGATAGATATATTCTGCACTTTGTCAAATCACCTGACAAAAATGGGAATTATCCAGCGCAAATGGTAAAGCTCGCAAAAGATCACCCACAGCTTTTCATAGAAACAATGAAAAATGCTCCATTTGACACAGCGATCACAATGGAGAAAATGCTCAAAGCCACTAACCCTAAATATAACGCAGAAGCAATTGGTCTTAAAGCTACCCATCAGGAACGTATCGCCAAACTTATTGCCGAACATTTCAAGCACAGTGACGAGATATACGCATATATCATGGGCAAAGCAGAAATAGACACGATACTCCACTTTGCAGACGAAGAAGCCTGCGAGGGCAGACATAAGAATATGGACTATATTGGTGTATATGGAGAGGACGATTTTATTATCCGCTGTATCGCCGCCCTTTCCATAGGCGCGTCTAAAGATACAAGTGACCCCCTCCAACTTATAGGCAACGATCTTTATTATAACACCGAGTTCATTGTCCGTGCAATGGTAAGATCAGGTCTGCCAATAGATATAATTATAAGATCCCTTGGCTGGCAGATAGAAAGCTCTTACTGTAAAGAAGTCATCATCAATAAGATAACCGCTATCATGCCAGAATTTAAAGACAAAGCCACCATTATTGACGTAAGCAAAATGGCTGTGTCCAGCCGACTTTTGTATATAAGGCTTCTTGATATCGCAGACAGCAACAAGTACAAAGACGAATTTTTTGCCATTTGTGACGATAACAGCAAGGTAATAAAAGCAGAGCTTGTGAAAGTTATATCCGTCCACAAGGATTGGAACGATGATGTTTGCAAACTTCTTGCTCAGAAAAAATCAGCCAAGCGTGAAACTGCACTTATGATAATTGAAAATCAAGGTGCTGACGCCTACCGCACAGAGCTTGAAAAAGCCTATGCCACAGAAAAATCTGACAAACTAAAATCGAAAATATCTGAACTTTTGGGCAGCGAAGCAAAGCCTGCCAAAATATCAGATGAAGACCTTGTAACTGCGCTCACCAAAGGCACAAAAAGCAAGAAAGTTCTCTGGCTTTTTGAACAGCCTTTTGCACCTGTTCACTTCACCGATGATACAATCGCAGAGGATATCTATTTGCAGGCTCTCCTGCTTACATATGCAAACGCCGACGAAGGTACCCTCCCACCCGAGGGCAAGGCACTTGCCCAGAAGCTCAAAGCTGATGAGCTTGAAACATTCGCCCTTGAAGTCCTGAGCCGCTGGCTTGAAAAAGGTGCAGAAGCGAAAACAAAGTGGACAATGTATTTTGCGGCCATTTACGGCGGTGATGAAGCAATAAATTGCCTGACGGATTACATAAAAGAATGGTCGAAACAGTCATTAAATATGCGTGTTGCCCTTGCGGTTAAAGCCGTCAATGCCGTAGCTCTGAACGGCAGTTCCTATGCACTTATGACTGTAGACAATATTTCAAGAAAATATAAGAGTCGTGCGGTCAGAGCTGCCGCAGTTGACGCACTTGCCAATGCCGCTAAACAGCTTGGCTTGACAACGCAGGAGCTTGCGGACAAGATAGTACCTGACATGGGCTTTGACGAGAAAATGTGCCGCACCTTTGATTTTGGAAGCAGAAAATTCTCCGTTTATCTCACTCCACAGCTTGATATAGAAATATTCGAGGGCGAGAAAAAGCTTAAAAATCTCCCTAAAATAGGCGTTAATGACGACCCTGCCCTTGCAGAAAAGGCTACTGCTGATTTCAAGGAAATGAAAAAGCAAATGAAAACTGTTGTTGACGCACAGAAACAGCGTCTTGAATATGTGCTTATGCTTGACCGTAAGTGGACAGCAGAAGCTTGGAAAGCTCTCTTTGTAAAAAATCCTCTCATGCACTGCTTTGCGATAGGTCTTATATGGGGTATTTACGAAAATGGCTGCCTTAAAACTTCGTTCCGTTATCTTGACGACGGCAGCTTTACAAACTCAGATGATAATGAGATAGAGCTGTCCGAGGTTATGCAGATAGGGCTTGTTCACCCGCTGGAGCTTACTGAACATGAAAAAGAAGCTTGGCTGGAACAGCTTGATGATTACGAGATAATACAGCCATTCGACCAGCTAAGAAGAAAGGTATACAAAGTAGCGGAAAGCGATAAGAATAAGACCGCCTGCGAGATCTTCAAGAATACCGAGATAACGAACACCACTCTAGTCAACCGCATGACCAAAGCAGGCTGGTATAAAGGTCAGGCACAGGACGCAGGCTTTTTCTATGAGTTCATAAGAAATGATATCTCAGGCAAGGAGAAAGATCCCGACGGCAAGCTCGTCAACATAGGCATGACCGCCGAGCTTAAATTCTCAGGAACATACATCGGCTATTACGAGATAGAGGACGTGACCGTGGAAGAGCTTTACTTCCGACTTCCCGATGCTGCATACAATGACAACATGAAACTTGGCGATGTCAATCCAAGATACTACAGCGAAGTTGTCTTACAACTTAAAAAAGCTATAAACAAGTAGGCATAAAAAAGGCAGTTCTGATTTTTTCAGAGCTGCCTTTTACTTATTTATTTTCCACAGGAAGTCCGTGATCTCCTGCAATGTGTCTGCCTGCCTTGTTCACACAATATATGCAAACAGGAACTATGTACAAGCAAGCCGCTATCCATGCCGCCTGATCTGTGAAGCAGATTGCAAGATAACCGAATTTCGGCACAAATATCATACTTACAGAAATTCGAGCTATCATTTCCGTCACTCCTGAGAATATAGCAAGTCCAGAATATCCAAGGCCCTGCGTACACATTCTGCAAGTGTTGAGTATACCGAGCGTCCAATAGAAAAAGCCTGCGTAGAAAAGATATTTGGCTGAAGCAGTAAGCACTGCTGCGTCTGACTTATTCACAAAGATAAGCGAAAGCTCTCTGCCGAAGAATATAAGTACAATACCGGCTATTACTCCATATGTCATGCCAACGCCAACTCCAATGCGTATACCCTTTTTGATGCGCTTGAGATTTCCTGCACCGAGATTTTGGCTTGCAAAAACAGATGCACCTGTTGCAAAAGCGTCATAAGGACACATTGTGAACTGCTTTATCCTTGCCCCAGCAGTGAATCCTGACACATAAATGCTTCCAAGCTTGTTGTTAGCCGACTGCATGACCATTGAGCCGATAGCCGTTATGGAATATTGAAGTCCCATAGGAAAGCCCATTATTATAAGGTTCAGCACCGCAGGCTTTGACATCACTCTGTCCTCTTTGGTAAGTTTCAGCACGCTGACCTTTTTCATAATAAATATAGCACATAGTATTCCGCTTATCGCCTGAGCAACGACCGTAGCGATAGCCGCACCCATGCAGCCCCACCTGAACACAATAACACACACAAGGTCAAGTGCAATGTTCAAAACCGTTGATATAGCAAGAAATACAAATGGCGTTTTGCTGTCGCCAACAGATCGCAATACGCTTGAAAGCAGGTTATACAAAAGTGTGAACGGTATGCCAAGAAATATCACCAGAAGATATTTATATGCGTCATCAAAAATGTTCGACGGAGTTGAAAGAAGCTTCAATATCTCACTACAAAGCACCGCACAAACTGTGGTCAACACAAACGCAGTAACAGCGGTTATAACAATAGAATTGTAAAAATACTGTTTCAGCTTTTTTATGTCCCCTGCTCCGAAATGCCTTGCAATAGGCACGCCAAAGCCGCAGGCTGTTCCCATGCAGAAACCAAGCACCAAAAACTGCACACTGCTTGAAGCTCCGACACTTGCAAGAGCGTCAGAACCAAGAAATCTTCCCACGATGGCAGCGTCAATAAGATTGTATGTCTGCTGCAACAAATTTCCTAAAAGCAGAGGAAGCGCAAAGCTCATTATAAGCTTGAACGGACTGCCTGTTGTCATGTTTTTTGTCATTACTTTTCCTCCAAAAATCTAACTATTACATTTATCATCTTTAATTTTTACTATCACATTCTATCATCAATATATGAAAAAATCTATAACACAAATTAAATTTACTTTTGTGATTTTAAACAAATATAATAACAAAAAACATACATATTGCACATAAAAAAGGCAAGCATATTTCAGCCTGCCTTTGTGTAGCTTACGCTTTATACGTTAAATCTGAAAAGAACGATATCGCCGTCCTGCATAACGTAATCCTTACCCTCAAGACGAACAAGACCCTTTTCCTTAGCCGCCGTCATAGAGCCACAGCTCATAAGATCGTCAAATGAAACAACTTCAGCTCTGATGAAGCCCTTTTCAAAGTCAGTGTGTATCTTTCCTGCCGCCTGTGGAGCTTTAGTTCCCTTTTTGATAGTCCAAGCTCTTACCTCAGGTTCGCCTGCTGTCAGGTATGAAATAAGACCAAGAAGTGAATAGCCCTCCTTGATTATTCTGTTAAGACCTGAAGTTTCAAGACCGAGGTCTGCAAGGAACATTTCCTTGTCCTCATCGTCCATGTCAGATATCTCAGCCTCTATCTGCGCGCATATCGGGAACACAGCCGAGCCTTCAGCTTTTGCGATCTCGCAAACTTCCTTGTAATGCTCGTTGCTTTCGATATTGTTTCTGAAATCATCTTCGCAAAGGTTAGCCGCATAGATAACAGGCTTAAGTGAAAGAAGCGGTGTTTCTTTAAGTATCTCCAGCTCGTCCTCTGTCATGTCATAAGAACGTGCAGGCTTGCCGCTTTCAAGATGCTCTTTAAGCTTTTCAAGGAACTCTACAGCAGAAGCAAGAGATTTGTCGCCTTTCATTGCCTTTTTAGTTCTGTCAAGCTTTCTCTCGATAAGCTCAACGTCAGAGAAAATAAGCTCAAGGTCGATAGTTTCAATATCTCTGCGAGGATTGATAGAACCGTCAACATGAATGATGTTAGGGTCATCAAAACATCTTACAACGTGAACGATAGCGTCCACCTCTCTTATGTTTGAAAGAAATTTGTTTCCCAGTCCCTCGCCCTTTGAAGCACCCTTTACAAGACCTGCAATGTCAACAAATTCAAGTGTTGCAGGAGTAAACTTTACAGGGTGATACATCTCAGCCAGCTTGTCAAGTCTTTCATCAGGCACCGAAACAATGCCCACATTCGGTTCGATCGTGCAAAACGGATAGTTTGCAGATTCTGCACCCGCATTTGTGAGTGCATTAAAAAGTGTTGATTTTCCTACGTTAGGAAGTCCTACCATGCCAAGTTTCATATCAATATACGCCTTTCGTTAAAATTTTACGCCATCATGGTCAAAATCATCTTCATCATCATCAAAGTTATAATCATCATAATACTCGTCAGGGTCAAAATGATCATTACAGCCACCCTTGTCTATCTTGTTGTTACAACCGATAGTAACGCCTTTCTTGATAGGCGAAACAAACAGACCAATTATAACGCCAAGGAGAAAAAGTGCAAGACCTTTCCAAAAATAGCTTACTGTGCAGTTATTTTCAGTATCGCAGTTTTCTTCAAAAATATCCATAATAATACCTCCGTCTATTCTACTGATTTTAAAGATTCTACCATATCTATCTTTTTAAGCTTGAAATGAAGAACCAAATTAACTATAAATGCAAATGCCAATGTGAGCAATGCACCAAGCACATACGCCCACCAAACAAGCTGTCTGTTGAACAGCACAAGGTCGACCTCAGAAGTTATCACTACAAAATAGTGCAATATCTTTCCTGCCACAAGACCCACGATAATGCCCACAATCGTCGATATCAGATTTTCTCTGTAAATATACGCTGAAGTCTCACCGTCATAGAATCCAAGCACTTTTATTGTCGCTATCTCACGAACACGCTCAGTTATGTTTATGTTTGCCAAATTGTAAAGCACCACAAACGCCAAGCCTCCCGCGCAAACGATGAGCAAAATAACGATAGCGTCAAGGCTGTCCACAGAATTAAGGAAACCTCTGCTTGAATCATTTTTAAAGCTTATTCCATAAAACTCGTCATTTGAAATAAGCTGTTCCTTGAAAGAGTTTTCATCAGTGTCTTTCTTTAAGTCAATAAAAGAAAGATTATAAACAGGCTTCTCACCGTATACACTTTCAAAATCATCAGGAGTGATGTAAATATAATGCAAAGCATAGTTCTTGCTTACTCCGCCTATCTTGAACTCTTTCTCCTCATGACCACTGAGCTTTATAGTAATAGTGTCACCCGTTTTCAGGTCAAGAAGCTTTGCAAGCTTTTGTGTTATGATAACAGAACCGCTTTTCACTTCAAGGTTTGATCCATTCTCAGCAGATACAAGATCGATATAATCTCCCATATTTTCAGGAGTTTTCGGCACGATCATAGAAACAGACTGGTTTTCACTTTCATTTTCTGCAATGCCATCTGTACTCTGCATAAGCATAGATTTGTCTACCTGTGCGATACTGCTTATCTTGTCCTCCAATTGTTTCTCGTCAAAATCAGCTGAATTAAGTACCGCAATACCATCATACAGAAATATCTCATTGAATTGCTTTTCGGCAATAGTCTTTATAGAATATTTCAAACCAAAACCCGTGACTATCAGTGCCGTGCAGCCTGCCACTCCCACAATTGTCATAAAGAAACGCTTTTTATATCTCAGCAAATTTCTCACAGTGACCTTTGCAAGAAAGTCAAGCCGATTCCATATAAAATCCACACGCTCCAGCAAAACACGCCTGCCATTCTGCGGTGGCTTTGGACGCATAAGCTGTGACGGCTGTGACTTAAGCTCTTTGACACAAGCGTAAAGCACCGCCGAGCAAGTGCAAATAACCGACACCACCAAGCAAAGCACCATATAAACAGGCTTGAACGGTGTGTCAATATCAGGAATGTTATATAAAATATTATAGCAACTATAAATTATCTTCGGAAAGATCTGCAATCCAACAACAACGCCT
The DNA here is from genome assembly GCF_000980385.1 of Ruminococcus sp. N15.MGS-57. NCBI lineage: Bacteria > Bacillati > Bacillota > Clostridia > Eubacteriales > Oscillospiraceae > Ruminococcus > Ruminococcus sp. N15.MGS-57. Next base: position 6,568 of record NZ_LARF01000015.1, on the reverse strand, counting down.
ATGCAGCTTCCTGCTGATGCCGCTATTGCTGCATAGAAAAGATACTTTCCAGCTATTCTTGCCCCACTGTATCCTAAAGCCTTGTATGTACCTATCTGCGTTCTCTGTTCCTCTACCATTCTAGTCATTGTGGTCAGGCACACAAGCGCCGCCACAAGAATAAAGAACACAGGAAACACCTTTGCAATAGAGTCGACCTTCTGAGCGTCCCCATAAAAGGAACTATAATCAGAGCTAGCCTCAAATCTGTCATACTGATAGAATGCAGGCGTTTTAACGGCTTCAAGTTCTTTTTTCGCTCCGGCTATCTCATCTTCTGCCGCCGCAAGCTGACCATTATATTCATCAAAAGCCGCCGTACTTCCTGTTTTTTTGTCTTCAAGAAGCTTTCCTGCCACTTCTTCAAGCTGTTGTGCTTTTAAAAGCTGTGACCTTGCAAGATACTTTGCACTAGAACCACTCTGTTCAGCCTTATCATAAGCATCCTGAGCTTCCTCTACCGACTTCTGCGCCGTCACCAAAAGCTCCGTAAGCTGATTTTCGTCGCAGGCAAGCGCCTGTTTCAAGATGTCAACTTTCTCCTGAGCGACATCAATACTGTCCTGAGCGTCACTGCTTAGTTTTTCAAACCTTGCGTTCACACTGTCCTCAAAAAACTCCACCGCCTGAACGCTCTTATCTTTCACAGCCTGCTTGTACTCGTCAGAAAACGGGTCAAGCTTGTCCGTGCCTTTGAATTTCACATAAAGCTCAGTGTAATAATCGCACACAAACTCGCTCTCAGGCACAAAAACGTTGCTTACCACAGTTCCGTTGCCCACTGTGGTCGCATCACGCTCATAGCCGATATAAAGCGGTGAAGCCACAATACCAACTATCCTGTATGTGTCAGTTGCCAAAGTATCAGTTATATTTTTTGACGAGTCAGGCTCGTTGATCTTTATCTCTCCGCCCACCTTAAAGGTGTTAGGTGAACTCATTTTTACCTCTACTGCGCACTCGCCTTTTTTTTCAGGAAGCCTGCCCTCTAGTAAAACAGGCTTATCAAGATTATTAGGGCTGTTCTCATCAACAACATTATTGAAGGACATGAATTTCAGCACAAGGTTTTGATTTTCATGATAGTAGAAAACGTCCTTAGAATATCCCGCCATAACGCCCTGAACATCATCAGCTTTTTTCACAGCCTCAACGTCCTCAGACTTAACGCCTATAGACGACATTAACTTAATATCCATAAGTCTGTTATCACTGAAATATTTCTCCGCCGTGTCTATCATATCAGGCATAGTCGCCTTGATACCAGAGAAAAATCCACAGCCAAGAAGAACTATCAGAAAAATAGAGAGAAATCTGCCCAACGAGTGCCTTATCTCTCTGACAGTATCCTTTTTCAATGCACTTTTCATGACAGACCTCCCCCTTGTAATATCATTCTTCCCCGTCACTATCCGAAAAATCATCAAGACCTATCCTGCCCGATAGAATAAAATAAACAATCGCTGCAAGGACAAAAACAACAGGAGCAAAAATTATAATAGCTTTTTTAGCCCACTCAACCCCCAACGCTCCCGCAAGCATAAGACCCAGCACTCCTGAGATATCAAAAAACAAGATACAAAAATACGTCCTAAGTGCCGATACCGCAGGTGCAGTGTCCCCATCAGGGTCAGCTTTATCACTGAAAATATTTATCCTGCCTGCTGAAAACACAAGCAGAATAAACACCGCCATAGCAAGAAGACTCAGCACAAGATCCACCACATAAGGCTTTGTCCTGCCTGCCGTCATGCCCACTATCAGCACAAAGCAATCACACCCCATGCAGAACATTAGAGCTGCCGTATTTACCACCGTAAGCACAAGCTGAAAAGGCGTAAAAGGAACTTTTTTCATTTTATCTTAATCGCCGAACATTTCCTTAGAAAGCTTGCCAAGCTTCTCACAGCCGTCGATTATCTGTTTGTCTGTAGGAGTTGAGAAGTTCAATCTGAATGAAGCTGTCTTGTCAGACTCGCTTACCATGAAAGCATTGCCCGGAACAACGGCTACCTTATATTCTGCAACAGCCTTTTTGCAGAAACCAGTCATGTCACTGCCCTCCGGAAGAGTACACCAAATGAACAGACCGCCCTCAGGTCTTGTGAACTTGATCTGTGAAGAGAAATTATTCTCGATCTGCTTTATCATAAGTTCGAGCTTATGCTTGTAGATCACTCTCAGCGAAGCAAGATGCGCTTCCATATCATTGTCCTTCATGAAGTTGTAAGCCAGCATCTGCGCCCAGATGTTTGTATGTACATCAGCCACCTGCTTGCAGACAACTATCTTTCCGATTATCTCCTTTGGAGCGGAAATGTAGCCAACTCTGATACCAGGAGCAAGTATCTTCGAGAATGTTCTTGAATACATAACAAGACCGTCCTTGTCCATGCTCTTGATAGACGGGATAGCCTCACCCTTTATTCTCAGGTCGCCGTATGGGTTATCTTCAAGTATCATAACACTGTACTTCTTAGCAAGCTCGTAGATAGCCTTTCTCTTTTCAAGAGAAGTTGTAAGACCAGTAGGGTTCTGGAAGTTAGAGATAATGTAGAATACCTTTACCTTGCCGGTAGCGAAAGCTTCTTCAAGCTCTTTCAGGTCAACTCCGTCTTCATGAAGCGTGATACCCTTAAGCTCAACATTGTAAGACTTGAATGCATTAAGTGAGCCTATAAAGCTTGGAGCTTCACAGCAAAGAACGTCGCCTGGGTCGCAGAGAACTTTACAAGCAAGCTCGTTAGCCTGCTGAGCACCGCTTGTGATGATAAGATCGTCTCTCTCAGGATCAAATTCTCCCTTCTTTTCAAGTTCTTTCTTAAGAAGATCTCTCAGCGGAGTGTATCCCTCTGTAAGGCTGTACTGGAGTGCGCCGATAGGATTTTTCTTGAATATCTCTTCTGATATCCTATTAAGCTCGTCCACAGGGAATGCCTCAGGAGAAGGATTACCTGCCGCAAATGAAATTACCTCTGGGTCAGAAGTAAATTTAAGTATCTCTCTGATAGCAGAAGCCTGCAAATGAGAAACCTTTTCTGAAAACTTATAAGTCATATCTTTTTTACCTCTTTTTCTTAAAATACATAATATGATTATATCACATTTTTCCTATAAAATAAAGTGTTTACGCAAACTTTTTTTTAGTATTAACACTCTAAGCTCTATTTTTGTGCAATTTAAACAACTGCATATCCACCTGACATATGGACAAACCGTAATAAAACCCACCATAACAGCATAAGATCATATAAAAAAAAGTCAGAAAGCAGGTTGACAGATGAAAAGACAAGGCTTTATAAAAGGCTCAGCAATATTGCTTGCAATGGTTCTGATAACAAAAATTCTGGGACTTCTCTATAAGATACCTCTTACTAATCTTCTGGGCGGCACAGGCATGGGATATTTCGCTTCAGCATTCTCAGTTTTCACACCAGTTTTCGCCATAGTCGTTTCAGGTATCCCCTCCACCATGGCTCGCCTTACCGCTGAAAACTATGCCCTTGAACGCTTTTCAAATATGCGTCATACCAAGCGAACTGCATTTTTTCTTTTCACGATCATCAGCGCAGCCGCTGCTGCAGTAATGATACTCACCTCAGATTTTCTGTCACGCAATGTAGTCGGCGAGCCAAGTACAAAATATGCTCTCATGTGCGTTGCCCCATCTATTATTTTCTGTACCATTATGTCAGTGGAACGCGGTTACTGTGAGGGCTTGCAGAATATGATACCGACCGCTGTATCAGAAGTGATAGAAACCCTTTTCAAACTTATCCTAGGTCTTGGTTTCGCCTACGGACTAATGTATCATATCTCCGATATGTATGATAAAACAGGCATGATATTCGGCACAGCCTATGAAAACTCACGTCAGGCAGCCTCCGCCGCACTTCCATTTATAGCTGCCGCAGCTATCCTAGGTTCGTCCATAGCCTCTGCGATCGCCTGTCTGTATATTCTCATATCAGGCAAGATCAAAGGCGACAGCATAACAAAGCAAATGCTTCAAAGAGATACCATAACAGACCCCACAGGTGCAACAGCCAAAAAGCTTGTCGTCTGCTGTCTTCCGATCGCACTTATCTCAGTGATAATGACCTTTGCCAACATGATAGATATGCTCACTGTCAATCCGTGTATCAAAACCGCCATGAAAGCTTCTCCACACACATTTGACAGCCTGCTTTCTGATAAGCTCACCGCCGATATGCTCCCGAACTTCATCTACGGCTCTTATACTGGTCTTGCAGTGACAGTTTTCGGTCTTGTTCCGACCATCACCGCAATGTTTGGCAAAAGCATACTCCCCTCACTTGCCGAAAGCTGTGCCAAAAACGATAAAAAAGCCATGCAGTCAGGCCTTACAAAAATGCTCATCGTCACCAGTATCATAGCCATACCCGCAGGCATGGGCATAGCAGTTTTGTCAGAACCTATCCTGCGTTTTCTTTTCGGAGGCCGTGAAACTGAGATACAGGTCTGTATAATACCAATGTCCATACTTGGAATAGCAGTAATATTCCTTGCCATAGCAACTCCTTGCTTTTCTATCCTGCAAACCCTCGGAAAACCTCACAAAGCAATAATAATTATGTTGGCAGGTGGAATTATCAAGCTATTTCTGAACATTATACTTATAAGACAGCCCATAATAAATATATCAGGAGCAGCTATTTCTACTCTTGTTTCAGAGGTTTTCATATGCGTCCTATCCGTACGCTCAGTTTGCAAAATGGCGAATCTAAAACCAAAAGTGAGCGAAATTTTCGTAAAGCCCACCTACGCCGCTATCATGTGCAGTGTGACAACCGTTTTGTCACACGAAACACTTACGAAAATAGCCCATTTGCAAATAAATCATAGATTTGTGACCCTTTTTTCTATAGGAATTGGTAGCACAATGTACTTTTTTTGTTTATATTTATTGTGCGAAACGCCGAAAAATATTGTAAATTACATATTTTCAAAAAAAAATCCGCAAAACCCTTGAAATTTTGAGCAAAATGGTTTATTATTAATAAGCACCCTTTTGGAAAGGTAATGATGTAATGAGCGATAAAATTAAGGAATTGCTTGCTAAAGACAGCTTTGATATCAATGATCTTGCGGATATCGTGGTAATTCTCAGAAGCGAGAACGGCTGCCCGTGGGATAAGGTCCAGACCCATAAGTCTATCAAGAAAGATTTTCTTGAAGAAGTCTATGAGGTCATGGAGGCTATCGACTGTGACTCTCCTGAAATGATGAGAGAAGAACTTGGCGACGTTCTTTTGCAGGTGGTTTTCCATACAGTTATCGAGACCGAAAACAACAATTTCAGACTTGACGATGTGATAACTGATATCTGTAAAAAGCTTATCATCAGACACCCACACGTTTTCGGAAGCGTAGAAGCTGACAACGTTGAAACAGTGCTTAAAAATTGGGACACTATCAAGAAAGAAACCAAGGGACAGGAAACTTATTCCGATACCCTTAAAAGCGTTCCAAAGAACTTTCCTGCACTTATGAGAGCTCAGAAGTTAAGCAAACGTGCCGCAAGAGCAGGTATCGAGTATGACAATGCTCATGATATCAGCGCACTTGAAAATGCTGTTAAGGCTCTTGAAAACAGTGCTGACAGTGATAAAGCCGTAGTTGCAAAACAGCTTGGTGAGATAATGTTCACTTGTGCTTCACTTGCAAGAAAGCTTGACCTTGACGCTGAAGAAGTGCTGACGGATACAAATAATAATTATATCGAAAAGTTTGAGAAAACAGAAAATGCTGTAAGGCAAAACGGGCAGGATATGACCGCCCTGAGCATAAATGAGCTTGACGCTTATTGGCGAGAGCAAAATGAATGAATAACTTTATTCGTTAAAAATAATTTGGAGGTAAAAACAATGACAAAGGCAGAACTGATCAATCTTATCGCAGAAAAGGGCGATTATTCAAAGAAGGACGCTGAGAAGGCACTTACAACTGTTATTGATTCTGTATCAGAGACACTTTCTAACGGCGAGAAGATCTCACTGGTAGGTTTCGGTACATTCGAGGTTAGAGAGAGAGCTGAAAAGACAGCTATCAATCCTCGTACAAAGGAGCAGATCACTGTTGCAGCTAAGAAAGTTCCTGCATTCAAGGCAGGCAAGGCTCTTAAGGACGCTGTAAACAAGTAATCTAAAGCTTATGCCACTCAGACCTAGCCTGCGGGTTAGGTCTTTTTTACTACAAAGGAGGAAAATATGCGGCTTGATAAATACCTGAAAGTCACAAGACTTATTAAACGACGTACCATTGCAAACGAAGCTTGCGATGCAGGCAAGGTGCTTGTGAACGATAAAATTGCAAGAGCTTCATATGACGTGAAAGTTGGCGACATTATCACCATAAATATGGGTCAGAAGCCTGTCAAGGTGGAAGTTCTCAATGTCACCGAGTATGTAAAAAAAGAAGAAGCAGCCGAGAATTATCGTGTTATCAGCTAAAAAAAGGGGCTGTAAAAAAAGTCCCCAAGAAAAAAGGCTGCGATCTTGCCAAAAAG
>NZ_LARF01000116.1:0-1005 GCF_000980385.1 Ruminococcus sp. N15.MGS-57 | reverse complement strand
GGAGGTGTTCCAGCCGCACCTTCCGGTACGGCTACCTTGTTACGACTTAGCCCCAGTCACCAGTTTTACCCTAGGCCGATCCTCGCGGTTACGGACTTCAGGTACCCCCGGCTCCCATGGCTTGACGGGCGGTGTGTACAAGGCCCGGGAACGTATTCACCGCGCCATGGCTGATGCGCGATTACTAGCGAATCCAGCTTCACGGAGTCGGGTTGCAGACTCCGATCCGAACTGAGACGTGGTTTGGGGATTCGCTCCCTGTCGCCAGGTGGCCTCCCTTTGTCCACGCCATTGTAACACGTGTGTCGCCCCGGATGTAAGGGCCGTGCTGATTTGACGTCATCCCCGCCTTCCTCGCAGCTTACGCTGGCAGTCCCACCAGAGTCCTCAGCATCACCTGTTAGTAACTAGTGGCAAGGGTTGCGCTCGTTATGGCACTTAAGCCGACACCTCACGGCACGAGCTGACGACAACCATGCAGCACCTCGCAAACGGCTATTGCTAGAAAAGGTGTTTCCACCTCGGTCCGAATGCGTTCAAACCCGGGTAAGGTTCCTCGCGTATCATCGAATTAAACCACATGTTCCTCCGCTTGTGCGGGCCCCCGTCAATTCCTTTGAGTTTCACCGTTGCCGGCGTACTCCCCAGGTGGATCACTTAACGCTTTCGCTGTGCCGCTTACAGTGTATCGCAAACAGCTAGTGATCATCGTTTACTGCGTGGACTACCAGGGTATCTAATCCTGTTTGATCCCCACGCTTTCGTGCATCAGCGTCAGTCATGGCTTGGCAGGCTGCCTTCGCAATCGGGGTTCTGCGTGATATCTATGCATTTCACCGCTACACCACGCATTCCGCCTGCCTCAAACATACTCAAGCCCCCCAGTTTCAACGGCAATTCTATGGTTGAGCCACAGACTTTCACCGCTGACTTAAAAGGCCGCCTACGCACCCTTTAAACCCAATAAATCCGGATAACGCTCGGATCCTCCGTATTACCGCGGCT
>NZ_LARF01000115.1:0-1009 GCF_000980385.1 Ruminococcus sp. N15.MGS-57 | reverse complement strand
TGAAGTCGGAATCGCTAGTAATCGCAGGTCAGCATACTGCGGTGAATACGTTCCCGGGCCTTGTACACACCGCCCGTCACACCACGAAAGTTGGTAACACCCGAAGCCGGTGAGGTAACCTATTAGGAGCCAGCCGTCTAAGGTGGGGCCGATGATTGGGGTGAAGTCGTAACAAGGTAGCCGTATCGGAAGGTGCGGCTGGATCACCTCCTTTCTAAGGAGAAAGACGAAGTTTTGGAAGATTGATTAAGTTCAATCTTCCGGAGAAGGTTTATTGTTTATTTTTCAATGTACTCTTCAAAAAGTACATTGAAAAATAGAGTGAAGGCTCTTTATTGAAAAGAATTACACTAGAGACAACTCTAAAATATGGGCTCATAGCTCAGATGGTTAGAGCGCACGCCTGATAAGCGTGAGGTCGATGGTTCGATTCCATTTGAGCCCACCACTAGTCTTTTAGACTAGAAAGAAAAGTACATTGAAAATTATATAGAGAAAAATATAAGGTAAACTAGCATATTAGATGAAGAATCTAGTATGGAAGCAATTAAACCGAAAAATGCAAACCAAAAGTCAAAAGATCTAGACTAATAAAAAAAGGTTAAGCTACAAAGAGCGTAGGGTGAATGCCTAGGTACCAAGAGCCGAAGAAGGACGTGACAAGCTGCGAAAAGCCACGGGGAAGAGCAAATATCTAGCGAGCCGTGGATATCCGAATGAGGAAACTCACATAGTGAAAATAGACTATGTATTTATATGTAAGTAAAGTAGCATATAAAGGGGAACGTGGGGAACTGAAACATCTTAGTACCCATAGGAAAAGAAAGTAAAAACGATTCCTAAAGTAGTGGCGAGCGAAATAGGAAGAGCCCAAACCAAGAGTAGAAATACCCTTGGGGTTCGGACTACAATAAGTTATCTATAATTCTAGTAGAATTGTCTGGGAAGGCAAACCATAGAAGGTGAGAGTCCAGTATATGAAAGGAAAGTAGAGACTAGTAGAATCCAG
>NZ_LARF01000014.1:0-47972 GCF_000980385.1 Ruminococcus sp. N15.MGS-57 | reverse complement strand
CACAACATAGAATATTTTTGTTTTTTGCGCTGTCTACTTGACAGGGGGCGGGTCACAGTGGGAGTACCGCTTTTTGATATATTTTTAATAATTATTAACAAAATATCACAAAATTACTCTATAAATAGTTGTATTATTAAATCATATGATTATGACGGTAGAAAATGCCGTTAAAAATAACGGAGGAAAGAATATGTCTTACAACGAATTTTTACCAAGCTACTCTATTGGCGACGATTGCTACAAAGAAATACCTTATGTTACCCGACGTTATGGAAAAACCGCTGTTGTTATCGGTGGAAAGACCGCTATGGAAAAGGCTAAGCCTGAACTGCTTGCGGCTCTCAAAGGCTCTGACCTTGAGATAACCGACTTCATATGGTATGGCGGCGACTCAAATTATGAGAACATTGAAATGCTTAAAGCTATGCCGGAAGTGCAAAATGCAGATATGGTCTTTGGCGTTGGCGGCGGACGTGCTGTTGATACTGTAAAGACCCTTTGCGACAGAATTGACAAGCCGTTTTTCACTTTCCCGACCCTTGCTTCAAACTGCGCTTCCTGCACGGTAATATCTGTTATCTACAATGCTGACGGCACTTTCAAGGAATACGCTTACCTCAAAGCACCTGCACTTCATACTTTCATCAACACAAAAATAATCGCAGAATCACCTGAAAAGCTGTTCTGGGCTGGTATCGGTGACGCTCTCAGCAAAGAGTACGAGGTGGTCTTTGCCTGCCGTGATAAGGATATGACCCATACGCCTTTGCTTGGCAGAGTTCTTGCAGAGGCATGCACAAAACCGCTTGTATCCTACGGAAAAAAAGCACTTGAGGATTGCAGAAATAACGTTTCTTCAAAGAATATCGAGCAGATAGCTCTTGATATCATCATTACAACAGGTCTTGTTTCAAATTTTACTGTTCATCAGAACAACCCCGACCCAAAGGACGATTACTATTATAATTCATCTCTTGCCCACTGCGTTTACTATGGCGCTTCGCTGTTTCCAAAGTGCGAGCATGATCACCTCCACGGAGAGATAGTTTCATTCGGCGTGCTTTGCCTGCTTACATATGACGAGCAGTTTGAAGAACGTCAGCGCATTTTTGAGTTCAACCACAGTATAGGTCTGCCATGCACATTAGGAGAGATAGCTCTGACAGAAGAAGATGTCCCAGCCATTGCACATAAGGCGGCAAGCGTTGTTGAGTGGACTTATGTTCCTGGCGAGCCTACAGAAGAAAAGTTTATTAAGGCGATACTTGATACCGATAAGGCAGGAAAGGAATTTCTGGCAAAGGCATAATAACAAAGAACAACAGCATATATAAATGGTGACTGAGCCGTATGGCTTTGTTATAAATAATAAAAATAGGATAGTGCTTTTTGAACAAGTACAATACAATGGAGATTGCAGCGTAAACGGGAGGTTTACGGCGATCTTTAAAACCTCCCGCTGAGAAGCAGTTGACATTTACAACATTCAGGAGGTAAAACAATGAATAAAAATATTGTGATTCGTTTAGAGAAAAAAGAAGAATACTATGAAGTCGAAAACCTTGTAAGGGAGAGTTTTTGGAACGTTTACCGTCCCGGCTGTCTTGAACATTATGTGCTTAGTCAGCTTAGAAATGACGCTGATTTTGTGCCGAAGCTTGAATTTGTGATGCTGCTTGACGGGCAAATCTTTTAAACGATAAAAAGCAAGGCTCTCTGCCATATAAACGGCAGAGAGCCTTTGTTTTATTCTTTCATCAAAGCCAATTGCCTGTCCACCCTCTCCTTGATTTTCATGCGAAAATCATATGGCGAAAGCACCTCCACCACAGGTCCGAATGACAATAAACGTATTATTATCTCATTTTCGTTCTGCTCGTCATATTTAATAGATACCATACATTCACCGCTGTCCTCATCAAAGACCGACTCTTTTTCAAGCTCTGCAAATTCAAGCATAAAACGATTTACTGCATTTCGTTCGTTGAGTATCTTTATTTTTGCCTGCTTTTTCTTGTCTGTGACAGCTAAAAAGCTCTCAGGCGTTATATCTGTCAGCTTAGTGAGTGTTACCTGCGACAGATTTATAATTCCGCTGTCCACCATTCTGCGCTTTTGGTACCGGTTTACATATACCCTGAACTTGTTGTTTTTGGCAGAGTATTCGATTTTTGTGGGCAGAAAATAGTGCGTGATACGATTATCTTTTCTTGTCTGAAAGCTTATTTTGATAAGCTTTTTGCCATGGATAGCCGAAAGAATATCCCGAAAATGCTGTATGTATTGTGGGTCATGAAAATCATCACCGTCAGAATATTGGTCAAAGCAGGTCAAAAAGTTTCTCTGATATAGCTTTTTCGCACCAAGCAGTTCCGCCAACTGTGACTTTTGCTCAGTGTCAAGAAACAGACCGCTTCTCGGGTCGCTTAGCACCGCACAAAGCCACGCTTTTTCAAGTGCCGTCAGCGGGATATGAGGCTCTTTTTTCAGGATAGATCTGTATATGCTGTCCTCTTTTTTCAGCAAGCCATATCCGTCAGCTCCTGTGAGCTTAGGTTCGAGGAAAAGAACGCTTTCAGAAAAGCCGTTCTGCCTGATGATATCTGTTATCTCAGCCTTTGTGACAGTGTGTCTTTTCAGGATTTTCTCCGTTATGCTGTAATAGGTGCTGTAAATTTCCGAAAACAGTTTCATTCGTAAGCACCTCCGTATATCTCATAAAGCCTTGCGATATCCGAATCAAATTTATCCTGCAATTCCTCATTTGTTGTTTCAAATGCCACTATCCTGCCGATAAACGTTTTTATCCATGGAAAGGCTTCGTTAGCGTCAAAAATGTCAATGTCAAAGGCATAAAGCCCGTCGGATTTCTTTGTTACAGTACCGCTTCTTTTTTCACGTTCCAAACGCTTCACAACATACATTTCTTTTGCTTCGTCTACCGCTATCTCCATGTGGATATGCTCTTTTTGTCCGTATTTGCGAGCTTTTCCGAAGCTCGTTCCCCATAAAAATCTGCGGTTGTCCTCATAATATCTGTAATATGTATCATAGTCAGCTACCACATCAAGGGGAGTCACTTTCACTATGGAATCCACCCTTACAGACATCAAACGTTTCTGCTTTGTGAAATACATGATAAGATAATTTCTTCCTGTCTGCACCGAGCAATGTATCTTCAGCACAACGGCTGTTATCTCGTGCTTTTTGTCGTTCTTTCGGCTTACACAGGATAGCAGAACAGCCTTTTTCTGCTCCATTGCCCCCATGATATCAATGAGTATCTCATCATCAAGAGTATGCACCATGTAAGCGTGCTTTCGCACAAAAATATTATTTTTCGCACCCAGCTTATCCATGATAAAGCTGCCCACCACGCCAAAAGGGTTTTCCTCAGAGAAGAATTTTATCATATCCCCCAATCCCTTATACCTGCTTACAATATCATCTGCATAACAACCGGTTTTGGTGTATAGGATATTTCTTCCGCTTTTGACCTCCGACACCAAGCCCTCTTTTACATATTCCTTTAGCTTGATACGGATTATCTGCACGTCTATTATCATGCCGTAGTTTTCAGAAATATAGTCTGCTATCTCCGATACCGACATGGCGTTATCTTCAAGAGCGTCCATTAAAATAAAGTGCAGACGGATATCATTGTCCGTAAAGGTCTTTGAACGATAGCACTGATACAGTGGGTTTTGAAAAATGTTCCCCGAATCCACCTGCACAGATACTTTCTTTTTGTGACCCTCCAAAGAGGTGTGAACGTGGTCTGAAAGCCAGCTTTCTATCCTGCGTCTTTCGTTGTCATAGGTGCGCTTGCTTTTTGCGTCAAAGCTTTCTCTTGTGTGAAATCCAAAGATATAGAAATCACGCACATATTCTCTTATCTTTTCAAAATTCTTTATAAGTTCAGAATATACCGCCATTCAGAACACCTCCTTTGATAACATTATACCAAATCTATACTCCCATTGCAATACATAACAAAACCTCGCACCTTTTTTTATATGATTATTTTGTATCTATCTGCTATAATACATACAACAGCAAAAGCAGGAGGTGCACAAAATGTTTGAATATTACGATAAAGATAAAATGCTAGTACCGATCAAGATATGGACAGAGTCTATAGACGATATCGAGGAAAGCTGTCTTGAGCAGGCGATAAACCTTGCAAATCTTCCATTTGCCCATGACCATATCGCATTGATGCCTGATACTCATACAGGAAAGGGAATGCCTATAGGCGGTGTGATAGCCTGCAAAAATACGGTAATCCCAAATGCAGTTGGCGTTGACATCGGCTGTGGAATGGCATTCGTGCAGACAGATATCCCTGTGAACATTCTTCGTGACACTGTAACAGGAAGCGGCGAGCTTATAAAGGTGATAGTAGGAAATATACTCCGTACTATCCCAGTGGGCTTTAGTCATTATGGCAAGCCGCAGACTTCTGCCGTGCTTGATAAGGCGCAAAGCGAGATAGAAAGATACAATGCTGACAGCGAATTGCTGAAATTTATCGAGCAGGGATATTATTCTGTAGGCTCGCTTGGCGGAGGAAACCATTTTATCGAGATACAGGAAGACGAAAACGGCATGGCTTGTATAATGCTCCATTCGGGAAGCCGAATGTTCGGCAACATGATAGGGCAGTATTTCAACAAGATAGCCCATGAGATGAATGACAAGTATTTTTCAACTGTTCCCTCAGAGTATAATTTGCCGTTTCTCCCTGTGGATACAGACGAGGGTCAGAGATATCTCAACTGGATGAAACTTGCAATGGACTTTGCTTTTGAAAACAGAGAGGTAATGCTTGAAAAGGTAAAGCATATTTTCACAGAGCAGGTTGAGAAGTATACTGGTATCACACCGAACTATAGTGATGAGATAAACTGTCACCATAACTATGCCGCACTGGAAAATCACTACGGTGAGAACGTGTGGGTACACCGCAAAGGCGCTATCCATGCGGCAGAGGGCGAAGTCGCTATAATCCCAGGTTCTATGGGCTCAAACAGCTATATAGTGAAGGGCATGGGCAAGGCTGAAAGCTTTTTGACTTCATCTCATGGTGCAGGCAGAAACTATTCACGCACAGGCGCAAAGGAGAAATTCTCCGTTGAGTCTGTTATGGTAGACCTGAGGCAAAGAAACGTGGTGCTTGGAAAGACCAGTAAGAAAGATGTGGCTGAGGAGTGCCGCTTTGCTTACAAGGATATAGATGTTGTTATGAAAAATCAAAGTGACCTGACGACGCCTATAAAGAAGCTTTTCACAGTGGGCGTTGTCAAAGGATAGGAGGTAATTTATATGAAACTTGCAACTGCATTGGCTGAACGTTCTGATATCCAGAACAGAATAAACACGATCTCAGTAAGACTTGACAATAACGCAAAGGTGCAGGAGGGCGATGTTCCTGCGGAAGACCCAAAGGCTCTTATGGAGGAGCTTGACAGGCTGATATTCCGTCTTGAAGATCTGGTGGCACGGATAAATCTTACCAACAGCGGAACAGTATATGAGGGCAAGACTATCACAGAGCTTCTTGCACACAGAGATTGTCTGAAAAAGAAGGTAAGGGTATTGCGGGATTTTCTGAATACCGCAAGCGACCGTGTCACAAGAATGACAAGAACAGAGATAAAAATAGTCAGCACTGTTCCTGTGACAGAGATACAGAAAACGGTTGACGGTCTTTCAAAGGAACTGAGAAATGTGGACGAGAAAATTCAGGAGCTGAACTGGACAACAGAGCTGGTGTAATAAAATGGGTGGGATATCTACAGGGTGGATGTATCTCTATCAGCAGAGAATGTGCTGATTATGGACAGAAACTTCGGGCAGGTTTCAGAGGTTCAAGTCCTCATTTGACAACGCATTGCCAGCAACGTAACATGCGTATCGTAACAAATTCTTATTACCACCTTGCATCAACTGTAGATAGGGTAGGGATATGAAAATCGGCATGACCTTGATTTGGTCGTGCCGATTTTTTTATGCAATGTAATCAGAATATTTCGTAAAATGTGCAAATGCTCAAATTATTCCCTCATAAAATGTGTGAAATCAAAAATTATTCACTCATAAAATGTGCAGAGAGTGCCGCAATCGCCTATTTTACGCCACTTTACTCCTCGTGTGCAAGAAGCCTTTTATAGCTGCGGTCAATGCCTATTGCACCAAGGGGTGCTGTGATAAGGATCGCAAGCACAGCCACAGATAGCACTATCTTTCCGCAGGGCAGACCAAGGGACATCGGCACTGAGCCGATAGCCGCCTGAACTGTCGCCTTTGGCATATATGCCGTTACACAGAAAAGCTTTTCTTTAAGGGTCAGCTTCGTGCCGAGAAGACATATCCATACACCCACGGCTCTGAAAATAAGCGCTCCGAAAATAAGAAGCACAGCCGCCACACCTGCCGTAAGGGTGTAGCGTATGTCCACTGCCGCACCAACAAGGACAAAAAGCACAGCCTCAGCGGCTATCCAAAGCTTGCCGAACTTTTCTGAAAGCCTTGCAGACACGTTTTTGTCAGCCTTTATTTTTATCACGCAAGCCATTGCCACAACTGCAAGAAGTCCCGATACAGCCACATAAGGCTTCAAAAATGTTTCCGCTGACATGAGCAGGAACGCAAAGCCCAAGATAGCGATGACCTTTGTGCTGTTTCTTATTTTGTTACCTTTGTGGTAGGATATCTCAAAAATATAGAAAAGCACAAACCCTGACAGTGAGCCGAGAAGCACTCCGAGGATTATTGACACGGGGATATTGAGAAAATCTGTCGCCTTTGCAGAGCCACCCTGTGCCATTGTTACGAATGTGGAGAACAGCACGATAACGAAAATATCATCGCATGAAGCTCCCGCAAGTATCATTTGCGGTATGCTTTTTTCAGTGCCGTATTTTTCTTCCATAAGCTTCACCATTCTCGGCACTACCACCGCAGGGGATACCGCACCAAGCACCGCACCCATAACAGCGGCTTCCGTGTGGTTTATCCCAAGAAGCAGCGGAGCAAGGATAAAATATCCCAGTATCTCAAAGCTTGCAGGCAGAAATGACATCATGACCGCAGGTCTGCCTACCTTTTTCAGGTCAGACAGGTTCAGGGAAAGTCCTGCTTTTATAAGGATTATGATAAGTGCGATCTGCCGCAGCTCTGAGGATATCCCAAGAATCTTAGGGTCGAGCAGATTGAGAACGTAAGTGCCTGTGAGAATGCCCGTTGCAAGCATACCGATTATCCTCGGCAGACCGATAGCCTGAAAAATGGCGGCGGCTGACAGCCCCACAAGAAAGATCACAGCCAGTGAAAATAACATAATTATACCTCCCAAAAATCAAAAAAGCTGACAACTCCTGCGTAAAAACAGAAGTCATCAGCTTAATAAGCGGTTTAGGTTTCCCAGGGGAGAACATCATTCCCCAATATGAGATTTTACTATTGTATTTTACCACATTGCCGTGATAATGTCAAGTGCTTAACAGGTCTGCGGCTGAACTTTTTTCATCTTTGTGGTCTGGCGCTGAGCCATAACAAGCTTGTAGTATACGCCTTTTTTCTGCATAAGTTCAGCGTGAGTGCCGAACTCTGCAAGTCTGCCCTTGTCAAGGACGATAAGCCTGTCGGCGTTGCTGAGGGTGGAAAGTCTGTGAGCAATGGCAATTGTCGTCCTGCCCCTTGTGAGCTTGCCCAAAGCGTCTTGTATCTGCTTCTCCGTCTGAGTGTCAAGAGAAGCCGTCGCCTCGTCAAGTATTATTATCTTAGGGTCATGGAGTATCGCCCTTGCAATGGCAATTCTCTGACGTTCGCCACCCGAAAGCTGATAGCCCTTGTTGCCCACTCGGGTGTTGTAGCCGTCAGGGAGCTTTGTGATAAAGTCATGTGCATTCGCAATTTTCGCTGCCCTTATTACTTCCTCAAAGGTAGCGTCAGGCTTTGCATATGCTATATTTTCAAGTACGTTTCCGTCAAAAAGGAAAGTTTCCTGCAACACAACGCCCACCTGTGAACGCAGGCTGTGCTGTGCGATATCCTTTATGTTCACACCATCAATGCGTATCTCTCCCTGTGTGCAGTCATAAAGTCTGAGAATAAGATTTATCATTGTGGATTTTCCCACACCTGAGTGTCCCACAATGCCTATCATTTCGCCCTTGTTTATCTTGCAGGTTATGTCTTTCAGCACAGGATTGTATACCTTGTAGCCAAAATAAACGCCGTCAAATTCGATATCGCCTTGAATGTCAAGGTCAATAGGGTCATCACAATCACTAACGTCAGTGTCCTCGTCAAGTATCTCAAAGACCTTGCCTGCGGAAACTGAGGTGTCCGCAAGATTTCTCGGTATCTGTATAAGCCAGCGTATAGGCTCGTAAAGCATTGCAACATAGGTGGTGAACTGTATAAGCTGACCTAATGTCATGGTGTGGTCGAGAATCATGTTTCCACCGAAATACAGTACGAAGAAGTTACCAATGGTGAGGATAAATTCTGAGGCAGGAATGGTGAGATACCACATCATTTCCGCACGAACGCAGCTTTTCGCCCAGCGTTCGGAACATTCTGTGTAACGCTGTATCTCCCTTACCTCGTTGCCGTAGGATTTTACAACCCTTATGCCGTTTAAAATATCATGCAAAGTTTCTCCATGAGAAACGCCGTTTTTCCATACCTTTGTGTAGCGTATCGCCATGGCGTCAAAAAGCTTTTGCACTATTATGAAAACTATCGGCACAGGCAAAACTGTCATAAGCGCAAGCCGCCAGTCCATTATAAAAAGCAGTATGCCTATTATCACAAGGGAAAGTATTTTTACTATGGCGTCCTTGCCGTTTGCAGTGATGAAGTCCTCAAGCTTTGCGGCGTCGCTTGAAACACGGTTGATAAGCTCGCCTGCTGTTCGCTTTGATATGGAGTTCATGGAAAGCTGCTGTGACTTTTCAAATATTTCCTGCCTAAGGTCACGTCCCAGATTGAGTGCGACCTTGAAGCTGTTTTTCATGTTGAAAAACTCAAACACTCCTGCCAAAAGCAGCAGGGTGACGATAGTGATGATAACTCCTGCAAGACCTGCCCAATGGGTGTTTTTCGGGGTAACATACTTGTCGATTATAACTCTGTCAAGATATGGCGCAAGCACCCAAATAAGCTCGGAAAGTATCGTGCATATAACTGCGATCGCAAAATATTTCTTGTATGGCGCAATGCGTTTTATGAGCTTGACCATTGTCTTGCCCTTGCCTGTGCAGTAGATACATTCCTTTGCGCCCTCCAGTGGCAGACCGCATTTTGGGCATACAGGCTCTTCCGTGTCAGTTATCTCCATAAGCTCGCCTGTGCGCAAACAGTGGTCAAGAAGCTTCATAAGCTCGGCGTATCTGAGAAACTGATCCTGCGAAAAACCGCAGAAGCAGATAGTTTCACCGCTTTTCAGCGTTCCCTGAGCCATTGAAGTGCCTATCTGCTGTTTGCACTCAAACTCGGAGAAATCTTGTATGCCATATTCAAGAGTTATTTCACTGCCGTTGTAGACATATATCTTTTCTTTTGTCACGCAGAAATGTCCGTCCATTTTGTCGCCCTTACAGGTGAAGTTTGCAGGCAGAGAGTAAACAATGTCTGCCGGGGCATTCTGCGGCAGGGAGATTTTTAGATCCATATTTTCACACTCCTTTCAGTGTGGTCTAACACCTTTTAGGTGTACATTTCAAGCACCTGACGGCTCTTTCTGTCAAGCTTGTGAATGTCAGGGCAAAAATATTTGTTGCCGTCTGCGTCGTTGACGTAGAGATAATCATAGCCTATCATTCTGAAATTCTGATACCAGTCACGGATACAGATAGTTTTCTGTCCTGAAGTTGTGTCAGCCTTTACAAAGATCGCACCACGCATATTATCCTTTATGCTGTAGACCTTTGTTATCTCAGGCATATAGTATTTGTATTCAAGATAGCTGTCAAGAAGTTTGTATTGCTTACTGTCAAGCTCCGCCATATCTTTTATAACGCCTATCTCACGGAACTCTTTTTCGGAATTTTCGTATGAAAGGCTTATGTAGGTGGTCTTTGAGTAAAATGGTATGAGCCTTGTGGGGTTTACCTTGTGATAAGTCCTGCCCTCATAATCGAGGGTAAGAAAGCCGCTTTCTTCCTTTGCAAGGCGTATCTTTTTGCAGTCGAGCAAGGTCAGCTTATCGACCTCATAAACCTCCTGCTCAGCGGTAATATTTTCAGCCATTGTGTTCATCTCCTTACTATTCGTTTATGAATTGCAATGCCTCTGATTGCAGCTTGTAAAGCTCGAAATATTTGCCTTTTTCTTTTATGAGCTTGTCATGTGTACCCATTTCTTTAAGCTCACCATTTTCGATAACGCAGAGCATATCAGCGTCACGGAGAGTGGAAAGGCGGTGTGCGATAGAGATTATCGTCCTGCCCTGTTTCAGATTGTCGATAGCGGCTTGTATCTTTCGCTCTGTCCTTGTGTCCATGGAAGCGGTCGCCTCGTCAAGGATAAGTATGTTAGGCTTCTGAATGATAGCCCTTGCGATAGATATTCTTTGCTTTTCACCGCCTGACAAGGATATTCCGCCCTCGCCGACCTTAGTGTTATAGCCCTCAGGGAGCTTTGTTATAAACTCATGTGCGTTTGCGGACTTTGCCGCTTCGATAACTTCTTCCATGGTGGCGTCAGGGTTTGCATAGCGGATATTGTCAGCTATCGACCCTATGAAAAGGAAAGTTTCCTGTGAAACTATACCGATATTTCTGCGCAGATCGTCAAAAGCTATCTTCCTGATAGGCACGCCGTCAATGGTTATCTCACCGCCTGTTACATCATAAAGCCTTGCCATAAGGTTTATGATAGTGGATTTTCCTGCACCTGTTTTACCAACGATTCCAAACATATGTCCGGCCTGCACCTTGAAAGAAACGTTTTTTATGATAGGGTGTCCTGCTTCATATTCAAAGGATACATTTTTAAGCTCGATATCGCCCCTCATGTTTTCCATGTGAACAGGGTGTTCGTCCTCTTTTACAGTAGGCAGAGCGTCCATTATCTCAAACATTCTTGATGCGGCGTCCATACATTTTGCCCAGCGGTCGCCTATCCATGTGAAAAAGTTGATAGGATCCATAGCCATTTCGGTATAGGAAATAAGTGCTGAAAGTGCGCCGAATAGTATGTGACCTTTTATAACAAGCACTGCGCCAAGGCAGAAAACAAGCTTGTTTACTATCCTATAGAACGTCCATATAACAGGGATAGTGTTTGCTATTCGTGAGTTTATCCTTGAGTTTATTAAAAATGCGTCAGTGTTTTTTACCCTATAGCGTTCTATCTCTCTGTCCTCACGGGCGAAAGCCTTTACCACACGCTGACCGTTCATAACGTCAGACAGCACCGAGTTTGCAGAACGCATTGCAACATCATATTTGCGGTAAAGCTTGCGCTGGCTTTTGTAAAACTGGTGCTGAACTATCTCTATCACCGAGATAGTGAGAATTATACCAAGTGACAGAAGTGGCGAAATTGTGAGCATTATTACCGCAATGCCCACTATCTTTACCACGTTTGTAAGACCATACGGCACTATATCCGTGAAAAACCAGTAGATGTTCTGACTATCTCTGTCGACCCTGGACATAAGCGAGCCTGTCTGTTTGCTTGTGAAAAAGTCAAGGGAAAGCCGCTGCATTGATGAGAATATCTTCACCCTAAGCCGGTGCGTAACAACAGGCACGACCTTTGAGGTTATAATGCCTGAAATGATACGCATTATCATTCCTGCAATGTTTATGCCAACTATGAGCATTACTATCATGAGTATCTTGCCATAGTATTTTCCGTTTTCCGCAAGCACATCATCATAGAGCATCTGAGAGCCGAATATCGGCGAAAGCACTGCGAAAACGTTGCTTAAAACTATGGTGAGCAGTATGAGAAATACCGCACCCTTAAATTCACCGAACATAGAAAGCAGGCGTTTGAACACCGAGCGTCTGTCTACACATCTCGGACAGACAGGGCGGTTAGGATCAGGATAAGGCTCACCGC
The DNA here is from genome assembly GCF_000980385.1 of Ruminococcus sp. N15.MGS-57. Taxonomy (NCBI): domain Bacteria; kingdom Bacillati; phylum Bacillota; class Clostridia; order Eubacteriales; family Oscillospiraceae; genus Ruminococcus; species Ruminococcus sp. N15.MGS-57. Next base: position 35,888 of record NZ_LARF01000014.1, on the reverse strand, counting down.
AGGTAGGGCAGTGGGTCTTTACTCCTTCCAGCAGGCGGTCGTCAATAGGCTCGTTCTTGGCTGTGCAGTTCACACGCTGGCTGAATTTCTCAAATTTGTCAGCAAAGCCAAGAGAAAATCTTGCTATTGGGAACTCCTTGCCGGACTTGTCCTTTATCATAAGTCTTGCGGAATTTGCATAGCGGTCAACATACATTTCTTCAATGCTGTCTATGGGGTATTCATCATAGCCTGATACTGTGAAGTTTACGAGATTTTTTCTCTTCTGCCCACGTTTCATTTTTCCGTATTCTTCATAGCCACGGAGTATGCAAAGGGTGTCTTTTGTGAAAGTTATGTATACATCCACATATCCGCCCTCACCGTCAAGGTCAGCTTTTACGCAGTAAAGCAGCTCGTCAGTCATAACTCCACGCTTTAGCAGTTCGTTTTCTGCAAGCTGTGGCAAAACGTCAAAAAACTTCATGTATTCCCTCCTTTTCGGGATAAATTTCATATTCTTCCGATATAATTCTGTAAATTCGCATAATGTAACTGCCTATAACAGGTCAAAAAAAGACCTCTGATACCTGATATCAGAGGTCGCAATAGATCTGCAGTATAATATCCAGAAAGCTGATAAAAATCTCATTAGCTTTTGGTAATAAGGGCAGGCAAAATGACATCTGAAAGGCACATCGAACTTATATTATTTGCAAGGCTTGTATTCTCGTTAGTTTTTAGAAGATCAAAAAGAATATTTCTCATTTCACCCACCACCTTTAAGTTTATTTTTATAGCGTTTATCATTATACGAATTTTCGTGAAACATCACGCAAGGTTTATTATATAGCCAAACTTTCTATTTGTCAATAGGATTTTCCAAATTTTTTTTGCTTTTTGAGAAAGCTGCCCAGAATATCAGCACAAGAAGTATCACCGCAAAGCACATCCAGCCTATAAGGACCGGCAGACTTCTGTTTGAGAATGTGTCATAGTATCCTTTGAGGTAGATGAAACAGATAAGTGCAGGCACAACGTAGGCCATGTAGCTGCGAAGTCCGTTAGGGATATGCTTGCCCTTGCCAGTGTTGGCTTCCTTGATGAAGTTCTCCCAGCCCCAGCCGTTTTTGCGAACGCAGAAAAGCACTCCCACAAGAGAGCCAAGCGGCAGAAGATTCGATGATACCAAGAAGTCTTCAAGGTCCATGATAGTCGAACCTGCGCCCATTGGTTGGATATTTTTCAGCAGGTTAAATCCAAACACAGCAGGCATTGTAAGCACAAGTATCATCACAAGGTTTACAATAAGTGATTTTTTTCTGCTCCAATCCCACAGTTCCACCGACATTGTGATAATGTTCTCAAACACTGCGATAACGGTGGAAAGCGCCGCAAATGACATGAAGATGAAGAAGAATATTCCCCACAAGCGGCTTGAAGCCATATGGTGGAAAACGTTAGGCAGAGTGATGAAAAGTAGTGACGGACCTGAGTCAGGCTCGATTCCGTATACAAAGCAGGCAGGGATTATGATAAGTCCCGCAACGACAGCCACGGCAGTGTCAAGAACGATAACGTTCACAGACTCGCCTACAAGAGTGCGGTCCTTTTTCAAATAGCTTCCGAATATCTCCATTGTGCCTATGCCTATGCTTAGTGTGAAAAACGCCTGCGTCATTGCGGCGAAAAGCACTGATGTGAAGCCTTTTTCCTTAAAGACGTCAAAGTCCGGCACAAGAAAGAATTTAAGCCCCTCAGAAGCGCCTTTCAGCCTGATAGAGTTCACCGCCAGCACCACCATGAGCGCCATAAGCAGTATCATCATAAATTTCGTTACCTTTTCAATGCCGTTTTGCAATCCCAGTGCGCAAACACCGATACAAAGTATGATAACGATAGCCGAGAATATGAGCATGAGCCACGGGGAAGCCTGCATATCCTTAAAAGCCTCAGCCGTTGCCGCTGTGCTTGAAGCGTCCAACGAGCCAGTGGCGTATTTGAAAGCGTAGTATAACATCCAGCCTGTGACCATGGTGTAAAACATCATGAGCAGATAGTTTCCTGCAATGCTCGTGTATTTTGTGCAGTGATATCGGCTACCTGGCTTTTCAAGTCGGTTGAAAGCCTGAGAAAGGCTTCGGTTGCTTCCTCTGCCTATGGCAAATTCGCATATGAGTATTGGAAGACCCAACAGCACAAGGCAGATAAGGTATAGGAACAGAAAAGCTCCGCCGCCGTTTTGCCCGCAGATGTATGGAAATTTCCACACGTTGCCAAGACCAATGGCACACCCTGCTGACACAAGTATAAATCCCAATCGGGATTGAAAGGTTGCTCTGTTTTTATTTTCGTTCATAAAAAATATTCTCCTGTAAAAATAGTCATACAATCTCTATTATATAGTATATCGTGGCTTTTGTCAAATTTTCACAAAGTATCATGTTACTATGCTAAAACGTGTTAAAAACAAGCCTTTCAAAAATGCAAAAGCGGGACGTCGAGGGCGCCGTCCCCTACATATACTGCAAAAATGTTTTGTGAAATTTTGCCGAAAACAAAAACCCTCCCAAAAGGGGAAGGCTTTGTTTTAAGGAAATGTATTATTAAAGGATAATTATTATGCAAATTTATATAAATTCTATTTTTCTGTAGGAGTCGATAGCACCCTGATGTTTAACGCTTTCACCGCAGAATTTATTTGAAAACGCTATACAGCTTTCTAGCTGTGCATTGTCAAGGTCGCAAAGACCTTCGGCGGTCACATTGAGAGTTTTTAGTGCATAGAGGAACGAGCCTATAAAACCGTCCCCTGCGCCTGTTGTGTCAACGGCTTTCACCTTTTCGCTCTCTGTAAATGCCTGAGCGTTATTGGTGAAAGCATATGCTCCCTCTGAGCCGCAGGTGTATATCACAAGCTTCACATTGCCTGTGAAAAGCTTTGGCAGAGCGGCTTTGATGTCTTTTTCACCTGTGATAAATCCAAGCTCTTCGTCTGATATCTTCACAATGTCAGCCATTGGTATAAACTCATTCACGGTATCATGCAGAGCTTTCTTGTCGTTCCAAAGAGGAAAACGCAGATTAGGGTCAAAGCTTATCATTGCGCCTTTTTGACGTGCATAGGCGATAGCCTTTTTGTGTGCGTCTTTCATTGGAAAATCTCCAAGGGAAACACTGCAAAAATGCAGTGTGTATGCGTCCTCAAACCATTCTTCTTTTACCTGTTCCACTGAAAAAAGCATATCTGCGGAGGGCTTTCTGTAGAATGAGAACGTCCTGTTGCCGTCATTTTCAAGGCTCACAAAAGCCAATGCTGTGTTAGCCTTGTCGGTGAAGCTCACAAGGGAAGTGTCGATTCCAGCCCTTGCAAGGTCGCCTGCTATCTTTCTTCCGAATGGGTCATCACCAAGCTGAGTGATAAATTTCGAGCTTCCACCAAGGATAGTGAACGCTCCGCAGACGTTTGCAGGCGCTCCGCCGCTCTTAGGGCTGAAAGCCGTTACTTCTTCAAAGGCACAGCCTGTCTGTGCAGGAATAAAATCTATCAGTGCTTCGCCTATGGCAAAAAGTGTGTTTCCCATGGCAGTTCCTCCTCTCAGATGTCCCAGACCTGTGCCTCAAAGCCGTTTACTTTAAGCTTTACGCTGTCATTATCGGGATATATTCTTGTTGACATTACAGTTTCGCCGTCATTGATATATACCTCAATGCTTGACATATCTGCGATAACTCTTATGTTTCTCACGCTGTCTATCTCTGCATTTCTTGTTGTTCTGCCACAGCCGTATTTTTCATCGGTAAATTTCATTGAAAAAAGCTGCTTTTCTTTATCAAAGCTAAGCTCCAGCTTGCCGTCAAGAGATATGCTGAAGCTATCCGCAGGCTCGCCGTCAAGCTCAAATGGCAGAGGATATTCTGCAGTTTGACCGCTACTCTGACGGCGTGCGTTGCTTTTAAGCTCGTCAAATTCAGCTATAGGCTGCTGTCTGAGCTTGCCGTTGGGTGCAACAGTTACAACTCTCGGTATGGTAAGGCAGTGCTGCCAGCCAAGTTCAGTTGTGGCATTGCCATAGACCTTGTTATCCATGCCAAGCCAGCCTATGAGTATCCTCCTGCCCTGTGGGTCAAGAAATGTCTGCGGCGCATAGAAATCAAAGCCCATGTCCCACTCGGTGAAGTCACCGAGAACGCTGTCCTCAAGCTTGCCCTGAACAGGGAAGTAGCCTGATTCGTTAAGGTTCTGCCACTTTGTTTCATAGTGAGGCATACCCTGCGGGCAGGTGCTTAAAAAGCCCTTGCCGTCTATCTCGAAATAGTCAGGGCATTCCCACATATAGCCGTAGCCCTCTTTGTATACTTTGCCGGTGTATTTCCAGTTTATAAGATCGTCAGATTCGTATACAAGCACACAGCCCTCGTCGTCAAGAGTTCTTGCACCCAGCACCATTTTCCATGCGTCGCCTTCTTTCCACACCTTTGGATCTCTCACATGGCATGAGCAGAAATCAGGGTAGTCGCTGTTTCTGAGAAGTACTTGCTTTTCACTCATTTTGCTTCCGTCTGTGGTGGTGACGTGGATAACGTTCGCACCTCTGCCGGCTTTGACATAATCATAATTGCCTATCATCTTCACATTACCTGTGTAGAAAATATGCAGAACACCGTCATTTTCAATGGCGCTTCCTGAGTAAACACCATGGCTGTCCTCAGGAATGTCAGGCATCATAACTGCTCTGTCATAAGTCATGTGCATAAGGTCGCTGCCGTGATAATGTCCCCATCCTCTTGGCGTGTGACCGTCAGCGGCAATTGGGCTGTACTGAAAATAAACATGATATTCGCCCTTGTAAAAGCTCAGACCGTTCGGATCATTGAGCCAGCCGTCAGGCGGTTCGATATGAAATCTCTGACGCCATTTTGCGTTCTTTATTCTTTCCCTGTTTTCCAGTTTTTCTTTGTTATCCATTTATATCCTCTCCTTTTTATGCGTTGACTATAATTATTGACGATTTGTCTGTACTTTATGCGTTTACCTTTATTAGCCTATCTCCTATAGTCACTTCTGTGCCTTCTTCTGCAAGCTCCTCAACGGAGGCAAATTCGTCTGAATTGCCCACAAGAACAGGTGTGATAGTCTGATAGCCCTTACTCTTTATAAAGTCCATATCGAAAGTGATAAGCGTCTGTCCCTTTGTTACTCTGTCGCCCTCAGAAACGTAAGCCTTGAAGCCCTCGCCTTTAAGCTCAACAGTGTTTATTCCAACGTGGATAAGAAGTTCCTTGCCGTTGTCAAGTGTCAAACCAACTGCATGGAAAGTGTCAAAAAGCGTTTCGACCTTGCCGTCGCCAGGTGCAACGACCTTGCCCTCGGTAGGTTCTATTGCCGCACCAAGACCAAGTATGCCCTGCGCAAAGGTCTGGTCAGGAACGTTTTCAAGCTTTACAGCCTTGCCGCTAAGCGGAGCTGTGATAATGCCGTCATCTGCTACGTCTGCATTTTCAGCCTTTGTTTCCATAGCCTGTGCAGGCTGTTCAGCCTTTTCTGTCTTGTTTTTGGAAGGCTTGTTCTCGTTTTTTATCTGCTCGTTGTTCGTGCCGAAAAGCCAAGTAAGAGTGAATGCAACGCCCATTGCTACAGCCATTGATATTATATACTTCACTGGGTGGTTGAGTGTAAGAAGTATTGCAAATATTCCTGTTACACCTGTTGCAGTTGCGCCAAGGTGTAGGATAGAAGCGACCATTGCTCCGCAAGCACCGCCGATAGAACCGAATATGAAAGGCTTTACAAATCTAAGGTTTACACCGAATATTGCAGGCTCTGTTATGCCAAGCATACAAGACAGAGCAGATGGATAAGCCATTGATCTGATCTTATTGTTCTTGCTTCTTACTGCCACTGCAAGGCAGGCAGCTCCCTGAGCCATGTTTGCGGCAGATGCCAGAGGAAGCCAATAGGTCGCACCATATTTAGCAAGCTGACCAATGTCGATAACAGTGTACATATGGTGTATACCGCCAACAACTGTTGTTGAATAGAAACCGCCCATTATGAACGAACCAATGCCGAATGGGATAGTGATAAGCTTCTGAACGCCTGTGATAATGCCATTTTCAAGGGCAACGAATACAGGACCGATAAAGGTGTAAACGAGGAAAGCCGTTACTGTAAGGCTCACAAGAGGTGTAACGAAAAGGTCGACAATGTCAGGCACTTTCTTGTGAAGCTTTTTCTCCATAGTCGCAAGAATGAATGAAGCGATTATGATAGGTATTACATGACCCTGATAACCTACCATGTGAACGTTGAACAGACCAAATATGGAGAACGTCTGCTCATATCCGTTTGTGGAAACTGTCCAAGCGTTTTGCAGGTCAGGGTGGATAAGGAACATTCCTATTACCGCACCAAGATAAGGGTTGCCACCGAACACCTTAGTTGCAGAATAGCCAATAAGTATCGGCAGGAATGTGAACGCTGCATTTGAAAGCAGTTTGAATATTGTGAAAACATATCCATTTGTGTCAAGGGAGATAAAGCCGTTTGAAGCCATGAAATTCAAGGCTTCCATTATTCCCATAATAAGACCGCCTGCGACGATAGCAGGGATTATAGGTACGAATACGTCGCCGAGAGTTTTGATAAGTCTTTTGAACCAGTTCTGCTTCTGAGCCACCTGAGCCTTGACTTCGTCCTTTGAAGAGGCTTCCACGCCTGCCTCTGCAATAAATTCGTCATAGACCTTGTTTACCGTTCCGGTGCCTATGATGATCTGAAGCTGTCCTGAAGCTTCAAAAACGCCCTTTACAACATCAATGTTCTCCAGGGTATCCTTTTGTATCTTTGAGTTGTCTGCGATTATAAGTCTTAATCTTGTGGCACAGTGTGCGGCACTGACCAGATTTTTCTTTCCGCCTATAGCAGAAAGTATCTCACGAGCTGAACTTCTGTGATCCATAATATCCCGTCCTTTGCTTGCTTTTTTATTATTTTGCCCGAACTATGTTATTTTATCAGTTTCATTATTTATGTGATATCGATTTCATTAACTATATTATAACCCATGACAGTGCATTTGTCTATTGACAAATAATATAAACTTACAAGGCGGTGTTACAAGGTTTCACACAGTTTCACATTTTTTCTCTGTAGACTCACGCTCTTCCAGCTCAAAACCGAGCGTCAGTGTCCTTGGTATAGAGCTTTCTCGTTTAAGTGAATTGAGCAGCATTTGTGCCGCTTCTATGCCTGCGGTGCGATAATGAAAATGCACAGAGGTCAGGGGAGTGGACGTGACATTACAAAGCTGAGAGTCGCCAATACCTGCTATCATTATATCCTCTGGTACTTTCAATCCCTGCTCACGGCAGGCAAGGAGCGCGCCTGCGGCAAGATTGTCGGTGGCACAGAAAATGTGGTCGTACCTTCTGCCGCTTCTCAGTAGTGTCAAAGCCTTTTTGTAGCCTGAGTCCATTTTAAATTCAGCCGTCTGCATATCAGACTTTTCAATGTTGATGCCGTTATCAGAAAGGGCGTGGAGAAACCCGTCTTTTCTTGCCTGACCTGCCGCCTTGTCCTGCTCGGTAACACCGATAAAAGCGGGCTTTTTGCAGCCTTTGTCAAGCATAAGCTTCTCTGCGGTATAGGCGGCTTTGTAATCGTCATGACAAACGCAGTTTGCACCCTTATATTCCTGTCCAACAATTACCACCGGCACACGCATTTTTTTCAGCACAGCGTCATGGAGCGGAGTGAAAACAGAAGCCAAAAAGATAACTCCGTCAACACGATTGCTTCGGAAAAGCTCCAGATATTCCACTTCTTTCTTTGGGTCGTTGGCAGAGTTCACAAGCAAAAGCTGATAGCCCTGCTCACTGAGTACCTGACTTATTCCCTCCACCTCTCTTGCACAGCTCTCGCTTGAAAGCTTCGGTATAATAACTCCCACAAGCTTTGTCACCCTTGTTCTCACGTTCTGCGCCTGAACGCTTGGGGCATAGCCTGTGGCCTCTATGGCGGCTTCAATAAGCCTGCGCTTTTCTTCGCTCAAATAGCCGTCGTTGAAATATCTGCTCACAGCAGATTTTGATACTCCTGCGGCTTTTGCAAATTCGGTAATGTTCATTGCTCGTCACTCCTTTTATTATATTATACCACTGCACTATGAATTTTCAATATGGTTTCATATGAATATTTCATATATAATGTGAAACTGATTCAACTAAAAAAACTGCCGCACCCAATCGGTACAGCAGTTATGAAAATCTATTTCACTATGGCATGAAGCTTCCATTTTCCACCCTTGTATCTTATAAGGCTCACCATAGCGGTCACAAACCACGTTGCAGCGGTGGTGTACCATATGCCCCAATAGCCTATGAAAGCTATCCTTGTGAGGATAAGTGAAAGACCTATCCTGCATATTACCTCCGCCATGCCGTTTACAAGGGCATAGTTTGTATCGCCTGCGCCGTTTAAAAAGCCCCTTGTGGTGTGGATAATACCCAGCGACCAGTAGAAAAGTGAGGTTATGATAAGCGCTTTTGCCGATATGCTTATAACAGTCTTGCCCTTGACAAACCAAGATGTTATCGCTCCACCGAATAGTGCGAACAGCACAAGCACCACTGCCGAGAATATCACCGATATCTTTATTGCACAAGCAAGACCTTTCTGAGCACGTTTTTCTTTTCCTGCGCCGATATTCTGTCCTGTGAATGTTGAAACCGCCGCATTAAGTGAAGAAAACGGCTGTTGAACGAACTGCTCAATACGCATTGAAACTGTGTATGCCGCCATGACCGTTTCGCCAAAGCCGTTAGTCACACGCTGGAGAGCCACCATTGATACCGAGATAAGTCCGTTTTGTATGGCGATAGGCACGCCTGTTTTCACACAGCGGCTCATCATGTCCTTGTCGGTGTGCAGATCGTCGGCGGTGAGCTTTATCTCTCCGCTCACTGCAAAGCAGTACACAATACAAGAAATGGCAGAAAGTGCCTGCGTAAGCACTGTCGCCCATGCCGCACCTGCTATGCCGAATTTGAATACCACCACAAAAAGCAGGTCAAGGAGGGCATTCAGCAAACTTGCTGCACCTAAGAATATCAGCGGTGTTTTTGAGTCGCCCAAAGCCCTCATTATGGCGTTTATCCAGTTGTATGCTGCCACCGCTATCGTTCCGCCGCAGGCTATCTGCATATACGCCGCAGAATCTCCAATGAGCTTGTCAGGAACTTTCAAAAGCTCCAGTATAGGTTTTGCGGCAGGCACGGATAAAAGGCTTATTACAATGCCGAATATAGCCGTGACAAGCGCTGAGTTGAATACTGCCGACCGCATGGCTTTTTTCTTGCCTGCACCGAAATACTGTGCGACAATTATTCCTGCACCCACCGACAGCCCTATGCAAAGGGTGTAAAAAAGATAAGTGATAGAGCCTGTAGCACCAACAGCGGCAAGGGCGTCATCGCCCAGATAACGCCCAACCACCATAGTGTCCACTATATTGTATGTCTGCTGCAAAAGATTTCCTGCAAGCAATGGCAGTGAAAACATTATTATGTGCCGCATTTCACTGCCTTGTGTCATGTCTGTTGTTCTGCTTATTTTAGTCATTATTTTCCTTACGCTTCTTTCTCGCTATGCTGTATATCACTGCACCAACTGCCGCAGCAGCGCAAATGCCTGCCCCAACAGCTATAGGAAGCTTGCTTTTGCCTGACTTAGTGCTTTCAGACTTCGCAGGCTTTTTCTTCTCGAATGGTATCTTTCCGCCTGTTACCTGCATAGCGTCAATTGTATATTTGCCTGATTTTATGGTTACCTTTGCGGTGTGAGCGCCCTCAGACAAGCCTTCAAAATGGCATGATATCTCACGCTGACCTGTCCTTGAAACTGTCACGAGCTGTTCATCACCTCCGTCTATTGATACCCCGAGTATAGCGTTTTCTCTTGTTTCACCTGAAAGCGCAAAGCCTGTTCCCTCAAAGCTTACTGTGAAAGAGTCGCCCTCTGTGCCATCTGATATGGTTCGTTTGTAGTTTTTGAAGCTGCTCATAAGGTTGTGTTCCCAGTTGCCCTCAAAAGTGAAGCAAGAGTCTGTTTCGTCAAAGCGAGTTACATATGTGTCACTGCCCTCCACAGGTTCAGCAGAGAAGTTGTCAAAGCTGTTTTTGTTGTATGAGCTGAAAAGTGACGCTCTGCCTGCACTTATAAGGGATTCCCCCTCGTTCACAGTGTATTCAGCCACCATGTTTCCGTCAATATATCCACGGATAACGTTGTTTACAGCCTCGACTTTAAGCTTGTGAGAAGCTGTGCCGTCAAAGCTGTCTATGCTTCCACTGCTAAGAGTGCCGTCATTTGCTTTAAGCTCCCAGCTTCCGTTCTCATAAAGCTTTATCCAATAGCCACTGTATGAATTGCAGCCAAGCGTGTATCTCAGACCAACGCCCACATAGTTTGATCCTGCGTCCTGCGAAGTCGCAAAAGCAGCGTCAACGTTCACAGAGTAGTTATACCACCTGTCGTCACCGAATGTAGTCACAGGTTCGGGGGTGTAGCCCCACTCGTTGGCTTTCATATCAGCCGTTATCTGCTGAACTAGCATATTGCCCTTGTCGGTCTTTTCCACCTCGAAAGCACCGCCCTGATCTGTTGTGTATCTTGGCGCATTGCCCCTTGATAAAAGATAATTCTCAGGATAGCCTGCATACTCAAAATCGTCCGAATATGGAAGCTTCAAAACAGTGCGTTCGCTCTCGTCAGCGTTTTTGTATTCTGTGCGCTCAGGTGTAACAGTAGAAATTGTCACAATAGAATTTGGCTTCACTGTCACAGAGTATGTATAAGCTCCGCCGTTCTCTGTAGGGGTTATATCCTCAGTTTTCTTGAAATAATTCTTGTCATAGCTGCCGTCAATACTGTCAGGACCTCTTGTTTCCCATACGCTCACGTTGCTTGACGCCTTGTCAAGTCCTGATACCTTGAGGTCATACTGTATAGGCTCGCTTGTAGTGTTTGTGATAACAGTGCTGTAATCGCCTGTTTCTGTGTCTGTGGCGGTCATATAGCTGTAAACTGCGTCGACGATAGCGTGGCCGTCACCGCCTTTTTTGCCGTCACTGTAGCATCCGTTGTCAACGAATGCCCAGCCTTTTTCAATGAACTGCGAAAAATGCAGAGACATATAAAATCCGCTGTCAAGCATATAATAACCGCTCCAAGGGTCGCAGGCTGAGATAAGCTGTTTCTGACAGTAGCAAGCACCGTCATAGTATGCCGATACAACAGGCTGATACTCATAAAGTGTCATTTTGCCGTTTGGATACATTCCGATTATTCTGTTTGCAATATCGAGGGTGCCGTTTATGCCTGCCAGACCTGAGCCGTCATATCTGTATGTGCCCTGAGCATATGCCATTGGCGAGCTTGCTTCGCTGAACCAAAGTTCTTTGTTTTCTTTATAAGCAAGCTTCTGTGCGTTCTCGGTGGACTCGCTTGTGTAATGGCTTCCCACCACGTCAACAACGTTCATAAGTTCGCTGTCCTCATACATTCTGTCAGCAAAGCCCCATGTGCAGACCTCTTCTCCACCGACTATCTTTATCTTTGAGTAGTCATAAGGGGTGTCTTTTTCACTTTTGAGATGTGAGGAAAGATATTTCACCCATTCAGGGTCAGCTCCACGCTCATTCTGCACAGCACTTACATAGTCAAATTCAAGCCCATATGTTTCATAAGCGGCGTCAAGGGTGTTTTTATACCATTTGTATCTTGCAGCATAAACGTCGGAAGCGTCAGATACCCACTTTGGTTCACTCCACCAAAGCATATCCAAGGTGAGGTCAGGATTTATCTTCTTTGCGTCAGCGGCAAGCTGGTATGCCGCACCTCTTGTTACGTCAGCCTTTTCGTCCTCTGTTCTCATTACAGACGGTTCTGTGCCTGATGATGAGTTTATATCCGCACCCATTTCCAACTTAAGGTGAGTAATGCCGATTCCCTCTTTGCCAAACATATACTCCATTATCTGCTCATATACATCTGGGTGTTCAGCCTTGTAATCCAACAGAAGCCTTGATGAGTTGTTTGCGCTCACCATGCCTGCCCCTCTGTAGCGCATATTTTCTTTGAGCTGAGCCGTAGTTCCGTCAATAACTATCTCTCTTGTATTATTTGTATTGCTATCGTTCACCGTTGTTCCCTCCGCACTGCAATTGTAAGCGCCTGCGCCAGATATCATCATGACCAATGCTGACACCATTGACGCGCTCCTTTTTAGTATCGTCATAAGTTATCCTCCTTGCATAAAGCATGGCTTCTTGCTTTCTTATGACAATTATAAGCTTAAAGGAGTGTATGGTCAATCTGAAATATTTTGCATATTATTAAGATACGAACATTTTGCTTTGAAATATGCTAAGAAAATTCTAATAAAGCTTAAAATATTATTACAAACCTGTTCCTCTTGAACGACGGTATTCTCTTGGCGAAACGCCCTCCAGCTTTTTAAAAACGATGCTGAAATAGTTTCTGTCCTCATAGCCCACCTGCTTGCCTATGTCGCCTATGTCAGAGTCGGTGTTAAGAAGCAGAGATTTTGCCTGAGAGATACGTCGTTTTGCAATATATTCAAGGGGACGCATTGAAGTTTCTGCTTTAAAAACACGGCAGAAATGTTGTACTGACACTCCCGAAAGTCCTGCAAGTGTTTCTGCGGTGATATCCTCCATGTATCGGCTGTCAATATACAAAAGCGCCTGCCTTGTAATGCTTCCCACGTTGTTTCGGCTGTCAGGGAAAAGCATTGCAGTTCTCATGGCGAGGATATATTCATACACAAGTGCGGAAGTTTTTTCGCCACAATTCACAGGGTCGGCAGCGGCAACTAAAATTCGCTCAAAAAGCTGAGCAGGTTTTTGTGTGTTTATCTCAGGTGAGAATCTAAAGCTGTCAAAGCCAAGGTTTGCAAGCATTTGCCCCGCAAATTCACCACGGAAAACTATCCAGTTTGTTATCCAATTCCCATTTGCAGGATAATATTCATGCGGAACGCTAGGGGGCAGATAAAATGCCGAGCCTTTTGTCTGCACAAATTCTTCTCCTTCGACAATTAGTCTGCCCTCGCCCCCTGAGGTAAAAAGGAGCTGATGTGAAACAAGCCCTTTGTCCCTTGTGACGTGATATTCAGGGTCGGAAATGCCTATTCCGGTGAGATAAAAGGGCAGGGAAGTCTGCCTACCGATAACAGGATATATGACCTTTGTCACTGCCACACCTCCTTTTCAAAGTGTAGTTTCTTGGTAAATTATATATCCACAAGGGCAGTTTGTCAATAGTTCGGTGCTTGACTACGGGTAAACATTGGGCTAAACTTTTATACACAGCGTTTTTCGACACAGCGAACGTCCGAAAGGCAGATGAACATTTTGGAAAAAAATCACGATAGAAAAGCATTCAAAGCCCTGATACAGACTGAAGGGTCAGCATTTTCGCTGACCCTTTTGCTTTGTCCTGCTATTTAATTCTCTGAAACATCAATAACAACGTATTCAGACTTGCAGCCTGTTTTGAATTTTATCGCCCAGTCTGAAATGCCTGATGTCACGATAAAGTTGGTGTCCTCACGCTTTTCATAGCCGTATGTGCGGTCATTGCCGCCGATGAGAGTGCCAAGGAAGTTTATTGGTATGAGCTGACCGCCGTGTGTGTGACCTGACAAAACAAGGTCTACCTTTGACGCCGCCTGAGCGTCATAATCACAAGGCTGGTGATCCATTACAACTGTGAACTTCGAGCTGTCAAGATCCTTTGTGAGCTCTTCCATAGATGCTCTGTGACCGCCCTTTTCCATTTCCTCAGACCTGTCCTGTCTGCCTATTATGTAGAAACGATCGTCGATAAGCACGGTGTCGTCCTGTAATACGTTGACATTGTTCTTTTCAAGCTCCGCAATAAGATCGTCACCGCTGTAGCCACGATACGAAGGGTCATAGTATCCCTTGTCATGGTTGCCAAATGAGAAATAAACGCCGTAGTTTGTTTTCAGCTTGCCAAGAGCTTCACAGCACTGTATCATGTCCTCTTTTGATGTGTCATCATCAACAAAGTCGCCTGTTATAAGCACCACATCGGAGTCAAGCTTCTGTATCTCTTCCATGTACTTTGCGAAGCCGTCCCCATGAAACGTTGTGCCAACGTGAGAGTCTGCAAATTGAACTATCCTTATGTCACCTGACTTCTTATCAGTTTTCAGTGTGTAGTCAGTTTCCCATACATTATTGCAAAGATACCAGCCCACTGCAAGATACACCACCGTCAGCGGCACGGCGATAAAGCCTGCAAGGCATTTGCTTGCCTGTTTCTTTGATATCTTCTTTCCAATGAACACAAACAAGTCGCACAAAAGCCAGAATATAACAAGATGCAGCAAACAGATTATCGTATTTATCCAGTCCCATATAAGCCATATTATGCCGCCTGTGAGCACTATAAGACCTGCACTTATGGCGTATTTAAGTACCTTTTTATCCTTTGAAAGCTTTTTTATAAAGCCAAAAGCTGATATTCTTCTTGTGAGATAAATAAAGCCAGCCACAGAGCAGACCGCCACAAGAATAGCTATCATTAACCATAAAAACATATTTTGCCTCCTGTAAAATTGCTGTAATATCATTATAAGTAGCAAAGCGGACTAATTTCAACAAGTTTTTTTTAACATTTCTTTACCTCTGTTAACATTTGTACCTATGTGCTGTTGAAAAAAGCGACAATAAGTTGTATAATTATCATATAGAATGGAGGAAAGCAATATGTATGAAATGAAACGCACTGTAAATTGCAGCCAGATAGGTTCTCATGGCATAATAAGAAATAGCTGCATTGTTGACCTTTTGCAGGATTGCTCTGTTATCCACCTTGACACTCACCCTGTTATGTCGCCTTTTTTTGAGAAAGAAAACTGCGTGATGTTTCTTGTGTCAAGACAGCTTGATATAGTCCGCAGACCTGAGCAAAACGAAAAGCTCATCGTGAAAACATGGACCTATGAGCTTAAAAGAATGTATGGCTACAGAAACACAGTTATATATGACGAAAACGGTGATATCTGCGTGAAGTCTATAGCTTCTGGCGCTTTCATGGACAAAACCTCTCAGCGGCCTATAAAAGTTCCACAGGAGCTTGTTGATAGGGTGAAGCTCTATCCAAAGCTTGATATGGAGTATCTTCCAAGAAAGATAGCCCTACCTGATACTGAGCCTCAGGTGTATGAGGATATCCCGGTGCTGAAATGCTATATCGACATGAACGAACACGTCAATAATGCGAGATATCTTGACATAACAGACGAGTTTGTGGAAAACGAGTCTGCTGTGAAGCGTATCCGTGTGGAATATAAAAATCCCTTGAAGCGTGGTAAAGCCATAAAGGCTCTTGTTTATACCGACGAGGGCAGAAAATTTGTGGAGCTTTGTGATGAAAATAATAAGCCATATTGCATTACTGAGTATGATTATAGGTTATAATGCACAAATTGGAGCCTGCAATTAGCTGACTTTGTTGTATAAAACATAGAAAGCATATTAATCCTATTGACATAGTAGGAATAAAGTGATATAGTATAACCATAGCAAACATAAGCGGTACAGAAAACCGCATAAAATAATTTTCATATCGGAGGTAGATTAAAATGTCAAAGATCTATAAGGGCGTTTCGGAGCTTATCGGAAAAACTCCAATAATCGAAGCAGTTAATTTTGAAAAGGCAGTAGAGGCTGACGCAACTATCCTTGCAAAGCTTGAATATTTCAACCCGGCAGGAAGCGTTAAGGACAGAGTTGCACTTGCAATGATCGAGGAAGCTGAGAAGAAGGGTGTTCTCAAAAAGGGTGCAACTATTATAGAGCCTACATCAGGAAACACAGGTATCGGTCTTGCGGCTGTGGGCGTATCAAAGGGCTACAAGGTAATTCTTACAATGCCTGAAACAATGAGTATCGAAAGAAGAAATCTTCTTAAGGCATATGGCGCACAGATAGTTCTCACAGAAGGCGCAAAGGGCATGACAGGTGCTATCAAGAAGGCTGACGAGCTTAAGGGCGAGATCGAGAACTCAGTTATCCTCGGTCAGTTCGTAAACCCAGCAAACCCAGCCGCTCACTTTGCAACAACAGGTCCTGAGATCTGGGAAGATACAGACGGTAAGGTAGATATCTTTATCGCAGGCGTTGGCACAGGCGGAACAGTAACAGGTGTTGGTCAGTATCTCAAATCAAAGAACCCTGACGTTAAGATAGTAGCAGTAGAGCCTGCAACTTCACCTGTTCTTTCACAGGGCAAATCAGGTCCACACAAAATTCAGGGTATCGGCGCAGGCTTCGTTCCTGATGTCCTCGATACAAAGGTTTATGACGAGATCCTCCCTATCGAGAATGAAGACGCTTTCAAGACAGGCAACAAGTTCGCTAAAACAGAGGGTATCCTTGTTGGTATTTCATCAGGCGCAGCACTTAAAGCCGCTGAGATACTTTCAAAGAGACCTGAGAACAAGGGCAAGACTATCGTTGCACTTCTCCCTGATACAGGTGAGAGATATCTTTCAACAGCACTTTTCGAGAGCTAATTTCTCAAACATACAAAATCGGAAAAGGGCAGACAGTCAGGCAAGCTGACGTGTGACCCAATGAACAAGCTTTCTTCGATCAAATCCGATATAAAAAGCCGCAGGGTATACAGCGTAAAAACTGTATGCCCTGCGGCTTTTATTAAGGCAACACCGCACAAAGCCGTCAGGTGGGCTTTGTGCGGTATTGCCTTAAAGAATCCCCTTATAGGCTTTAACCCATTATGTTATTATCAGAATAATCAGGCTCATACTCATAATCTATTCCGAGAGCATCTGAGAAAGCCTTTGAAAGCTTGTCGTAATCAATGCCGAGTGCATTGTCTGTGTCATAAGAATTATCCGAATCGTCATCATCTGCCGAGTTTAAAGAAATTCCAAAGCAAACCTTGTCCCCTGCGTCAATAACAGGTGTGGAAGAGACGTTGTAATCGTCAATGTAAAAGTTTGATATTATGTTTGTGACCTGCTCCGCAACAGCAGTGCTGCCTGCTCCCTTCGGCACGTCCAGTGACATATATATAGTTTTTCCTTTGTCTGACATTGCTTCCTTTATGCGCTCAGGTATATCATAAACGCTGTCAAGCTTCTTGGCATTCTTGCATATGTAGCAATCGTCAGTGGCAGTGCATTCAGGGAAGTCCTCTTTGTTCCAAGGATAAGAGCCGTCGTCCTTTGCAGTGTCAGGTACGTTGAAATACGCGTAGTCAGGAGCTTCGTTACCACCGTCAAATGTCACATCAAGGTGATACCATTTGCCATCTATCTTCACAACGTTCCAAGCGTGTTCGCCGTTTTCTGTTGAGTGTATTATCTTGCTGTCGATACCCAGAACATCAAAAAACAGCTTTATTGTTGTTGCGTTTCCCACACAGATAGTAGAGTGGTCATGGAAAAATCCGTAAGGATTGTATGACTCGTCATCTTCACTGTCATCAGATATCGCCACAAGAGAATCGTCATTAAAGTGGGTCTGAGAGAACACATAATCATAAACAGCCTTTTCCTTGTCATATTCGCTCATGCCGTCTTTGATTATCTCGCCCACAGCCTTTTTTAGCTCTTTGAGTATGTATTTGTCCTTATCGTCAGTGAGCTTTGAATCATCACCCGACTTGTAAGCTTCAACCACTGCTGTATCATCATAGATAGGGTGTATCTCACCGTTTACGTTGCCGTCACCGTCTGCGGGATCAAATATATCCTCCCCCAGAATGTTAGAAAGCGTGTTTTCCAGCTTTTCAAGCTTGTCGTTAAGTTCTTTTATCTTCTCGCTGTCGCTGCTTTCTGATTGTGATGATGTGCTTTTAGCAATTTTAGTATCAGAACTGCTTTTATCTTTTGCACAGCCTGTCATACCCGCTGTAAGGCAGGTCAGACAAAGTGCAAGGGTAAGTATTTTTTTCGCTGTTGTCATTTTCTTTCCTCCGTTTTTTAATTTATCATGTCTGTTATCTCGTCAGATATCTCGTCAGCATTGTCAGAGATAACAAGCACCCAGTAATCTCCAGCCTGAAATATCTTTGCCGCCTGTATTTTCTTTGTTTCTTCAGGCTTGTAGTTTTCATATTGATTAAGTCTGTAGCTCAGCCTGTCTGCAAGCTGGCTTTTTGCACTGCTTCCGTCAGCCATTTTGAGCATTGATATCTCGTCAGCATAATTGCCGTCAGAGGAGTAAAGTATTCCTCCGTCGCTGAGCTTGTCAGCTTCTATACCATAAAGCTTTTCGGTATTCTTTGTGAAGCTGTCCTCACCGTAAAAAGTCGAAGCGTCCATGTGGTCGCCCTCTATTGCCGAAAGGATATCCTTTGCAGTTTTACCGCTGTCTGCCGTAGATGTAACAGCACTTTCGGAGGCCTCAGACGAAATGGTGTTGTCTGCTCCGCATGATGTCATTGAAAGCGTGGTAAGAACTGTAAGTGCAGATGTTATCACGCAAAGTACTCTAAGAAACATATCTTTCCCCTTTCTCTGTCAACCTTTCCTGACGACTTAAATTATAGCACTTTTGCAAGCTGTTTTCAATGAATTTAAGAAATTCATAAGAAAAAATACCATAAAAATATCCGCCCTGTAAAAAGACGGATATTTTACTATGTTGTTACCAAGGCTTAACAGTGCCGACTATCTCAGAGATGTTGTTTATAC
The DNA here is from genome assembly GCF_000980385.1 of Ruminococcus sp. N15.MGS-57. Lineage (NCBI taxonomy): Bacteria > Bacillati > Bacillota > Clostridia > Eubacteriales > Oscillospiraceae > Ruminococcus > Ruminococcus sp. N15.MGS-57. Next base: position 17,130 of record NZ_LARF01000014.1, on the reverse strand, counting down.
CGTTGTCTTCGCAGAATTTCTGCATACCCTCGGCTATCTTCACAGGTGCATAAGGGTCAGCAAATATTGCCGCACCTACCTGAACAGCTCCTGCGCCTGCCATCATCATTTCAATGGCGTCTTCCCATGTGGCGATACCGCCCATGCCCATAACAGGTATTTTAACAGCGTTTGCCACCTGCCATACCATTCTTACGGCAACAGGGAACACCGCAGGACCAGAAAGTCCGCCCACGTTGTTTTTCAGTATAGGACGGCGTGTCTTTATGTCGATACGCATACCGAGAAGCGTGTTTATAAGGGAAACAGCGTCCGCGCCGTTTGCTTCAACAGACTTTGCAATGTCCACAATGCTTGTAACGTTCGGTGAAAGCTTTACCATAAGAGGCTTTTCCGTAACGTCCTTTACAGCCTTTGTGACCGCACCTGCAACGTTGCAGTCAGTGCCGAAAGCCGCTCCGCCCTGTTTTACGTTAGGGCAGGATATGTTAAGCTCTATCATGTCAACAGCCGTGCCGTTGAGCTTTTCTGCAAGCTCTGCGCATTCTTCGATAGTTGAGCCTGCTATGTTGGCTATTATCCTTGTGTCCTTTGTCACAAGATTAGGTAGCTCATAGTTTATGAACTTGTCAACGCCGCCGTTTTGAAGTCCAACAGAATTGAGCATACCGCTTGGAGTTTCCGCAACTCTCGGACCTGGGTTGCCCTCACGGCGGTGAAGCGTAGTGCCTTTTACGGATATTCCGCCCAGCTTTGAAAGGGGATAGAACTGCTCATATTCTCTGCCGTAGCCAAATGTTCCGCTTGCAGGGATAACAGGGTTTTTGAACTCAACTCCGCAGAAATTCACATTTATCCTATTCATCAAACACTACCTCCTCGCTGTCGAATACAGGACCGTCCTTGCAAACGTGAGAATTGAACTCCTGACCGTCCTTGACAGTGCGGCATACGCATACAAGACACGCACCCACGCCGCAAGCCATTCTCTGCTCAAGAGATACCTGACAGTAAATGCCGTTTTCCTCACATATTTTTGTGATATTTTTCAGCATTATCATTGGACCGCAGGCATAAACGATATCAGGCTTTTCGCTTTTAAGCACGTCAAGAAGCGCGTCAGTAACAAAGCCCTTTCTTCCTGCCGAGCCGTCGTCAGTGCAAAGCTGAACGTCACAGCCCATAGCCTTGAAGTCCTCCTGCAAAATAACAGCCGCAGCGTTTCTGAAACCGCTTATAACAGTGGCGTTCTCGCCGTATTCCTTTGCAATGCCCACCATTGGAGGTGTGCCTATGCCGCCACCGATACAGACAGCTTTCTTGCCCTTTTCAAGCACCTTGAAGCCGTTACCCAGCGGTGCGATAATGTCAACAAGGTCGCCCTTGTTAAGCTCGCTTATCTTGTCAGTGCCGTGACCTCTTACCTCAAAAACAAGGCGGATAGTACCCTTGTCCTTGTTGATATCGCAAATAGAGATAGGTCTGCGGAGGAAAAAGCCCTCTGCCTGCACCTGTGCAAACTGTCCTGCCTTTGCCGCCTTTGCAATGTGCGGACAGTATATCTCAATGTCAAAAATTCCTTTTGCAAGGGTCTTTTTTGAAACTATTGGGTATTTACCCTGCTTGTACATTAAAAATCCTCCCTGTACTTAGTTCTTTACCTCATTCGGAGCGTTCACCGCATCAAAAACGAGAGTGACCGAGCTGTCATTATCAGTATAAGTAAGCTTTAGCGTGTAAGAGTCAGCAAAATAGCCTATCTTCTGCTTTTTGGACATATTCTCCCAACCGGCAGGTGGCGCAAAATCCACTCCGCTGTCGTCAATAAAGATAAGATCAAGATCGTCGCTGTCCATTTCGATAGTGCCTTTTAAGCAGGGATTGCCTGCTTCTGCGTCATACATGAGATAGTTGCCGTCTGAACGGATAATAAGGCTGAGATAGCCCGAATAAAGCTCGCTGTTGTCAAGGGGCGTTTCACGGCATTTCCACTCACCTACGATACATCTTGGGAAATCGCTTTGCTCCTGCTGACTTTCTGTCAAAGAGCTTGTATCCTCGTTCTTTGCGCAGGAGCATAAAAGCAATGCTCCCACCGTCGCTGTAAACAATATAACGCCCTTTGCTGTCATACTCAGTCACTCCTTTAGTGTTTATTCAAGTGTGATCTTTGGCAGATATGAGATTATATCCTCTTTCATTCTGATAACTTCACGTCTTGCAGCCTTTGCAAAATCATGCTCGTCACAGTTATCCTCTTTCTTGTAAGCACACATTACGCCACGGGATGAGTTTACGATAGCACCAAGTCCGTGATCGTCAAATGCCTTTGATACTCCTTCAGCACCGCCGCCCTGTGCACCGTAGCCCGGTACAAGGAAGAATGTGTGCGGCAGAGCCTTTCTCATCTCAGCAAGCTGCTCAGGATAAGTCGCACCCACAACTGCGCCAACACCGCTGTAGCCATACTTGCCCATAACGTCCTTGCCCCACAGCTCGCACATTGAGCCCATTGTGGCATAAACTGTCTTGTTGCCTATCATAAGATCCTGAAGCTCACCGCTTGACTTGTTTGAAGTCTTTACAAGAACGAAAATGCCCTTGTCATATTTTCTGCACTGGTCAAGAAGCGGGTTGATTCCGTCTGAGCCAAGATAGCCGTTTACAGTGAGAGCGTCTGCACCGAAAGCTTCCACAAGCTCACCGCCAACGTCAGTAAGACCAAGATGTGCGGTTGCGTAAGCTTCCATAGTTGCGCCGATATCGTTTCTCTTGCCGTCTGTCATGACGAACATACCTTTTTCCTTTGCATACTGTATAGTCTTGTAAAGTGTCTTTACGCCCTCGTAGCCATACATTTCATAGTATGCAACCTGTGGCTTGATAGCAGGGCAGATATCGTGTATCTCGTCGATTATAGTCTTGTTGAACTCCCATATAGCCTTAGCTGCACCCTTGAGCGTCTTGCCGTATTTCTTGAACTTCTTTTCCTTGATGTATTCAGGAACATAGTCAAGCTTTGGGTCAAGACCCACTACTGAAGGGTTTTGTGTCTTTACGATATTTTCAATAAGTCTGTCAAATGCCATTTTTATCTTCCTTTCGGATATTTTTATATTAAAGCTCAAAAACGAGCTTTCCTCTGCATATTGTGTACATTACCTTGCCTTTGAGCCTTGTGCCTTTGAACACGCTGTTTTTGCTCTTTGAATTAAGCTCCGCAGGGATAACTTCCCATTCATAGTCAGGGTCAAAGATACAAAGATCGCATCTTTCGCCCACTGCTATCTTGATAGGCTCAAGTCCCATTATCTTTCTCGGATTTACCGACATTATCTCTGCTATCTTGTCAAGACCGCATTTGCCGCTGTGATAAAGCTTTGTGAGCGTTGCCGCAAGGGAAGTTTCAAGTCCAACAACACCGTTTGGAGCTTTCTCAAAGTCAGCCTTTTCCTCAGCCGAGTGTGGAGCGTGGTCGGTGATGATGCAGTCGATAGTGCCGTCAAGAACAGCTTCCTCAACAGCCGCTCTGTCCTCCTCAGTTCTAAGTGGAGGCGACATTCTGAAATCTGCGTCACGGGCTAAAAGCTTTTCGTCTGTGAAGGTGAAATAGTGCGGCGCAGTTTCACAGGTGACCTTAACGCCGTCTTTTTTCGCCGCTCTTATGATGTTCACAGAGCCTTTGGTGGAAACGTGGCATATGTGAACTCTTGCATTGCAGCTCATTGCAAGGCATATCTCACGGGCTGTGATATAGTCCTCAGAGGCTCTGTCCATGCCCTTTACTCCAAGCTTTTCGGATATCTCGCCCTTGTTGATGATACCACCGTTTATTATCTTCAAGTCCTCGCAGTGAGAAGTTACAATAAGACCGTTCTCGTTAGTCTTTTCGATAGCCTGACGCATAAGCTCAGCGTTCTCAACAGGTCTGCCGTCATCTGAAATGGCGGTAACTCCTGCGGCTTTGAGTGCGTCATAGTCGCAAAGCTCCTGACCTTTCATGCCCTTTGTAACGCAGGCAATAGGGAAAACGTCGATACCTGTTTTCTTTGCCTTTTCAAAAACGTATTTCACGCCCTCAGGGGAGTCGATAGGCGGCTTTGTGTTCGGCATACAAGCGACGCCCGTGAAACCGCCTGCCTTTGCGGCGTTCGCACCTGTGATGATGTCCTCCTTGTAGGTAAGACCTGGGTCACGAAAGTGAACGTGCATATCGAAAAGCCCGGGCAATGCACAAAGCTTGCCCTTTGCGTCGATAACTCTCTGAGCATGCTCGTCAGTTTTTCCAAGGCTGACTATCTTTCCTCCGTCAATGCCTATGTCCGTTATACCGTCAAGCCCTGTCTGCGGGTCGCAGGCACGGATATTTTTGATCAGTAGCTCCATTTTTACTCCTTTTTATCTTAATCAAGTCTTTACTGCACAAAAGCTGCGGCTAAACATATCGTTCAGCCGTAGCCCTTGAAAATTCGTTATTTGCCGTCGTAGAACGAGCCGTCAGAGTCTTTTCTCTCGCATGAGTAAACTCCGTCAGAGTTCTGGAAAATGAACTTGCAGGTAGCGACCTTGTCGCCCTCGTCCTCAGACGGTACAGAAAGGTTTTTGTAGGAAATAGTCGAGAAGAACTTCATTCTCAGACCGATGTCAACAGTTGTATCTCTGTCAGACGGATTTACAAGAAGCTGTATCTTTCCGCTTCCCCCGTCCTCCTGAATTTTAAACCAGCCCTTTGCGATAACTGATTTGTTATCAGTGTGAGTGATAGTGAAATCGCCCTCGTCAGAGAACTCAAAAGTGATGTTTGCGTCCTTATCTGTCCATGTTCCAGAGATAAGCTCTCTTGAATCGCCTGATCTTGACGGCTGATTGAATACATATGTACAGATGAAAACACCTACTACTACAAGAACTACAAAGAGTATTCCAAGCAAGCCTGAAATGAATTTTTTCATATTATTCCGCCTTTCTCCCTTATTATTTTGTGTCGGATATTAGTCCTTTATCTGAAGTATAGCACCTCTGTTTGCAGAAGTTACAAGTGAAGCGTATCTTGCAAGATAGCCTGTTGTTACCTTTGGCTGTCTTGGCTTCCAGTTCTTTCTTCTTTCAGCAAGTTCCTCGTCAGATACTTTAAGTGTGATAGAGCAGTTGTCAATATCTATCGCTATCATATCTCCTTCTTCAACAAGTGCGATAGGACCGCCTACGGCTGCTTCAGGTGAAACGTGACCGATAGAAGCACCTCTTGAAGCACCGCTGAAACGTCCGTCAGTGATAAGTGCAACAGTTGAGCCAAGACCCATGCCTGCGATAGCAGATGTAGGATTGAGCATTTCTCTCATTCCAGGACCGCCCTTTGGTCCCTCGTAACGGATAACCACAACGTCGCCCTCAACTATCTTGCCGCCTCTGATAGCAACGATAGCGTCCTCCTCGCAGTCAAACACTCTTGCAGGACCCTCGTGGGCAAGCATTTCAGGTGCAACAGCTGAACGCTTAACAACGCAGGTGTCAGGAGCAAGATTTCCTCTGAGGACTGCGATTCCGCCTGTCTGTGAGTATGGGTTGTCTATTGGTCTGATAAGCTCAGGGTTCTTGTTTACAACGCCGCTTATGTTCTCGCCTACTGTCTTGCCTGTGCAAGTCATGCAGTCAGTGTTGATAAGGTTTTTCTTGTTAAGCTCACTGAGAACTGCATAAACTCCGCCTGCTTCGTTGAGGTCTTCCATATATGTGTGACCGGCAGGAGCGAGGTGACAGAGGTTTGGCGTTCTCTTTGATATCTCGTTTACAAAGTCAAGGTCAAGCTCTACTCCGCACTCGTGAGCGATAGCAGGGAGGTGAAGCATTGAGTTTGTTGAGCAGCCAAGCGCCATATCAGCTGTGATAGCGTTGATGAAAGCGTCCTTTGTCATGATATCTCTTGGTCTGATGTTCTTCTTGTAAAGCTCCATTACCTGCATACCTGCGTGCTTTGCAAGCTTGAGTCTTTCAGAATATACAGCAGGGATAGTGCCGTTTCCTCTAAGACCCATGCCAAGAACTTCTGTAAGGCAGTTCATAGAGTTTGCAGTGTACATACCTGAACAGCTTCCGCAAGTCGGACAGGCTTTGTTCTCAAATTCCTCAACGTCGTCAAGAGTGAACTTGCCTGCGTTGTAAGTACCAACAGCCTCGAACATGCTTGAAAGGGAAGTCTTTTTGCCCTTAACGTGACCAGCCAGCATTGGACCGCCTGATACGAAAATAGTAGGAACGTTTACTCTTGCGGCTGCCATGAGCAGACCAGGAACGTTCTTGTCGCAGTTTGGTATCATAACAAGAGCATCAAAGTGATGAGCCAAAGCCATGCACTCTGTTGAGTCTGCGATAAGGTCACGGGTAACGAGAGAATATTTCATTCCCATGTGACCCATAGCGATACCGTCGCAAACAGCGATAGCAGGGAATACAACAGGTGTTCCGCCTGCCATTGCAACGCCCATTTTAACAGCTTCAACTATCTTGTCAATGTTCATGTGACCAGGAACTATCTCATTATATGAAGATACGATACCAACGAGAGGTCTGTCCATTTCTTCCTTTGTCATGCCAAGAGCATTGAAAAGTGATCTCTGTGGAGCTTTGTCTACTCCGTCACAAAAATAATTACACGCCATTTTTTATTACCTCTTTTGAAAAATATATTACTGAGAGCGGTATTATTCTCCGTCCTCATTTTCTTTTGTTTCAGCCTCGTCTGAGCTTTCCTCTGTCTTTGCAGGGTGCAGACGCTTTCTTACACCGTATGCAGAGCAGTATTCGCAAACGATATCCAGCACTGAGAATATGATAAGCATAAAATTCATTGAGAAGATACCTGTTACAAGCACGAATGCCGCAGGGATAATGAAAAGCGGGATCCCAGTGCCGTAAATATCTTCAAAATGATTGCCTTTTTTATACTGCCTTATCCAAAGCACCCAATAAAGTGCGATAACGAGCAGTGCAACAACAGCCCATATTATGAAAAGCAGCTTGCTTGAAAAGCCTACCTCGTAATCTCCGATAGCAAGGCACATATAGCCTATGCAGCCAAATCTGCCCACACACTTTGCGATAAAGACGATAATGTTCTCGTCCTCAAGCTCAGGCTTGTCGGCAGGTGTCTTGAAGCAGGCGAATATCACAGGTATCAGCAAAAACAAAGTAGGTATAAATCCTATATTGAACTTCATTTTGTTTTGTCCTCCTTATCGGAAAGGTCTGTCTTCTGTTGAAACTACTTCTCGCTGCATTGTGCGGACAGCCTCATCAACAGCCGCCATAAGCTTTTTCTCAAGTGGAGTGCCCACAACATTATGAGTGTAGCTTACGGTGAAACAGGTCTTGAAGTCAGGCATATAGTCGTAAAGCGGACAATAATAGAAATATTCAATCTTACCTCTGTTTTCGACTTTTGCCTTGAAGCGTGCTCTTGGACCCATGTCATTGACAGGCAGGAACATCATTGCATTTTCAGGTACGCCACCCTTATCAAATTTCTCTGCCATGTTATAGATTATTTCGTCATCTACATCTAAAACTCCAAAAAGCGGAGTATTTGAGTCAGAGTAATCTGCATCATAATCATCATCAATGGTCGGAAGATATGACGCCAGATAGTGTACATCTCCGGCCGTTTCAAGAAAATCTCCGCTCAGGTTGAATGTTACCTTCACTCTTATCTCTGCGTTTTCACCGTCAAAAACCTCAAATTCTATTTTCCTTGACGGCTTTGCAGGAATGCTCGCTGTGTCAAGAACTTCCTGCGGTGTGGTATATTTCGGTCTTGTATAAGCACAATTGCTTCTCTTGCTTGAATTTGTGCTTGAAGTGCTTGGCTTGCTTGAAGTCGTGGTGCTTGACGAGCCGTTTATAGCCTCGTTTTTCTTGTCCATAGCCTGATTGAACAGGTCTTTAAGCCCTGTCGGACCATTGCCGTTCTTTGCCGCAGCGTTGTCGATAGCGTCTACAGCACCTTTTAATATCTTGTCGAAAAGTCCCATTTTGAATTCCCCTTTATATCTTTATTACTTTTTGTGTGAAAGTCCAAGGAATGCCGCACCGATTATGCCTGCGTCATTTCCAAGCTTTGCAATAACTATCTCAGTGTTCTTTGCTGAGTTCTTTGTGTAAATTTCCTTAGCCACAAGCTCTTTCAGTGGCAAAAGCAGAGGGTCGCCCTCGTTGCATACGCCGCCGCCGATACAGAGAATATCAGGCTGGAAGATGTTTATTGTGTTTGTGATTCCGCAGGCAAGATACTTTATGTATTTGTCAACAACTTCCTTGCCTGCCTTGTCGCCTGCTCTCATGGCGTTGAACGCAGTTCTTGCTGAGACCTTGCCGTCCTCTTCGTTCATTTTCCACATGATAGAGTCCTTGTCCTCGAACATAGCCTCTTTTGTCATTCTTACAAGACCTGTTGCAGAAGAGAATACCTCAAAGCAGCCGTGTCTGCCGCAAGTACACTGCGGACCGTTAGGGTCGATAACAGTGTGACCTATCTCAGCACCTGCAAAGTTGAAGCCTGAATATATCTTTCCGTTAATGATTATTCCTCCGCCAACGCCTGTGCCCAGAGTGATACAAACAGCGTCGTTCGCACCCTTTGCCGCACCTGCAACATACTCGCCGTATGCCGCAGCGTTAGCGTCGTTCTCAACATAGCAAGGCTTGTCGATAAACTTCTTCATAAGGTCAACAACGTGGAAGTTAAGGAAACCAAGGTTGTTTGAATACTCAATAACGCCAGTGTCAGAATTTGCAGTGCCAGGTGTGCCGATACCTACAGACTCTATCTGCTCTATCTCCAGCCCTGCGTTCTTTACAGCTTCCAAAGCGACCTTAGCCATATCCTCGCAGATCTCCTCCGCAGGTCTTGGCAGATTGGTCTTGCAGGTAGCCTTTGCGATTATCTCAAATTCTTCATTTACAATACCTGCTTTGATGTTAGTGCCGCCAAGATCAATACCAATGTAATACTTCATAATAATTTCTCCCTTTTATTTTCTGAGCTTACTGAGCGTTATCGCTCTCAGTGTCATCGTCATATTCGTGAAAGTTTATCTCTTCCTTTTCCTCTTTTGGCTTTTGGGCTTCAGCCTTTTTTGCTATGGCGTCATATGCCAGAAGATACACAAGCTCCAGCACCACAAAGCTGATAAGACCTATCCAAAATGAGCTTGCCACAAATCCGATAATAAAAGCGATCACAAGTGCGCCAAGCTCACCTATCTCCTTTTTCAGGTCAAGTTTAAGCATTTATCTCACCTTAGTCTATCTTTGTAAGCACGAATGTGCATTTGCCCTCAACAGTATACTTGCCTGTGCCTGCTGAAATAAATACGCTTTCGCCCTTCTTTGCAGAAACAGTTTCGCCACCGCTGATAACAGGCTCGCCATCGAGAACGAGAATACTGTTGAAGCTGTTTTCGTCAGCGTCAAGCTCAGCCTTTGTTTCAACGTTGACTCTGTATGTTGTGAAGTATTCGCATTTTGAAAGAAGCTTTATGTCATAGCCATCCTTCTTCTCAACAGGTGTCTCAGGATACTTCTCAGCAGGAGCAAGCTTTGTTACGTCAAGAGCCTTGTTAACGTGAAGCTCTCTAGGCTTGCCGTCCTTGCCAACTCTGCCATAGTCATAAATTCTGTATGTAGTGTTTGAATTCTGCTGTATCTCAGCAATAAGGATACCCTTGCCGATAGCATGGAGCGTGCCTGACTTGATGAAGAAAACGTCGCCCTTCTTAACAGGTACAGCGTTTGTTACTTCAAGAAGCGTGTTGTCAGCGATCCTTCTTGCAAATTCTTCCTTTGTTATCTCGTGCTTGAAACCGTAGAGAAGAGTTGCACCCTCGTCACAGTCAACAACATACCACATTTCTGTCTTGCCGTATTCGCCCTCAACTCTCATTGCATAATCGTTGTCAGGGTGTACCTGTACAGAAAGATTGTCCTTAGCGTCAATGAGCTTAATAAGGATAGGGAAGTTCTCAAATCTTTCGCAGTTCTTGCCAAGAACGCCCTTGCCTGCCTTTTCGATATACTCATTGAGTGTCAGACCCTTGTATTCACCGTCAGCCACAACGCTTGGACCGTCCTTATGACAAGAAAGCTCCCAGCTCTCTGCGACCTTATCATAATCGCACTTTTTGCCGTACTCATCTCTAAGTCTGGTGCCGCCCCAGATGTAGTCCTTAAATGCTGGATCAAGTTTAAATATTGACATTTTATATAGCCTCCAATTATTAAATATACCTTTTAATATAATACCATAACTCCGTCTATAAGTCAATATTTCTGGTATAAAAAAAGCAGGAGAACGAACTGCTCGTCCTCCTGCTGATAGCGTTATTTCTTTTATTTCTTCTCGTCCTCATCGTTCTTAGGCTCATCAAAAAGATTTTTCTTGTCAACGAACTTGCCGGTGCTTACGTCAAAGGCTTCGCTTGACTTCTTGTTCATAATTATCACAATTACCACAACTGCGATAGCAATTCCTGCGATGACCGCAATAACTATGATAATAGGGTTTGTTCCCTTTGAGTCTTTTTCTTCCTTTTCTGCATAAGTCTTTGTCTTGCAGTTCGTTACCGTTATGCCTGTTACTGTTATCTTTGCCCTGTCAGTTGCGCCGATTATGATGTTGTATACCTGACTGAAATCGTCCGTGCCGTATGCAGTTGCGATAGATTCAAAATCATATGTAGCTGATGAATCGTCAAATTTCACAGGTGCTATCTTTGCCCATACCGCACCGTCCTGAGCAACTGATGTAGTGGTGTTGTCCCAGCTCTGGAAAATAAGCTCAGCATTGTATTTGTTTCCTGCCTTTTCGTTTATTTCCTCGCTCTTGAATGTGACGATTATCTCTGAATCCTTTGTAAGCCTTGTTGCGTTGAAAGTTGCCTGATCGACAGTGATAGACTGTTCCCAATTGCTACAAGTCGCTGCGGAAGAGCAGTCGATAGTAACGTCTTCTGTTTCTGCGTTTTCGGCAAAAGCTGTCAGTGTGCATGAGAATATTGAAGCGCAGGCGATGATAGCAGACATTGCTACTGATAAAAATTTCTTCATTTTTCTTTTTCCTTTCCAATTCTTATATAATATAATTTTGCACAAAACTTAACCCTGACATTTGTGCATACCCTCTGATAATAAAGCATTATAACATAATTAAAAGTAAAAATCAATAACCATAATGCACAAATAATCACAGTATTTAAGGAACTATTTTACTTTTTTAAGCAAATGGTATGTAGAGAGCTCTTCTACATTGCGTTTTTTGCAGTTTAATTCCCCAAATCCTGCTTTAGGACTTGTTTTACAGACAGTGTTATGATATAATGATAAGAAAAGTCTTGATATAGAGGTGTGCAAAATGAAAATAATGGCAATAGATTATGGCGACGCAAGAACAGGCTTCGCAATAAGCGACCGCTCTGAGTTTCTTGCTTCTCCTATCGGCACTGTTCCTGAGAGAAACGCCGAAAGGCTTGCAGATAAGGCGGCTCAGACAGCGGCTGAATACGGTGCAGGTGAGATAATAGTAGGTCTGCCTATAAACATGAACGGCACAGAGGGACCGAGAGCAGAGAAGTGCAGGGCATTTGCCGAGCTTTTGAAAGAGCGTACCAATCTGCCGGTGAGAATGTGGGACGAGCGTTCCACAACTGTCACAGCACACAATATCCTTAACGAAACAAACGTCAGGGGAAAGGCAAGAAAGGCTGTTGTAGATACAGTTGCCGCAACGATAATTTTGGAGGGCTATCTTGAATACAGAAGAAAAAAAGCAAAGCAGGCTGACTAAAAAGCAGAAAAGAAATATCATCATAGTGATAATAGTGCTTGCGGTAATGATATTTGCCGATTTCGTGTGGTCTAATACCTATATCGAGGTCAAAAAGCTGTCAGCGCATTTTGATAACTTACCTGAGGGCTTCGAGGGCTGTAAGATAGTTCAGATATCTGACTTCCACAACGAGTGGGGCAAGGGCTATATAGATAGGCTGACGGAAAAGGTCAAAGACTGTGAGCCTGACTATATCTTTGTCACGGGGGACAGTGTAGATCAGATCTTCCCCGATGTTGACCGTTCCCTTGAGTTTATGAAAAAGCTCCCTGACATATGTCCTGTCTATCTTGTTATGGGCAACCATGAATATAATCTTTCTCAGGAGGAAAGGGAACAGTTTGTTGCAGGCTGTGAAAGCTATGGTGTAAACGTCCTCTATAACGAGCATACCACACTCACACGAAATGGTGATACTATAAGCCTGTTGGGCTTTGACAATATGGAAAATGACAGCGAGGCTTTTTCTCATGTCACAGAGGATTTTGTCATACTGCTAAACCACTATCCCGAGGATTGCAACTATTTCAGCAAGACCGCAGTGCAGTATGGAACGCATATAGACATAGACTTCACAGGTCATGCGCATGGCGGACTTATAAGGCTTCCCCTTGTGAATGGTCTTTATGCACCTGGTCAGGGTCTGTTCCCGAAATACACCGACGGCACTTATAACGTGAACGATACAACCCTTGTGGTGTCAAGGGGAGTAGGCAATAGTGGCTGGACACAGCGTTTTTCAGACCCTTTTGAACTTGTGCTTTTCGCCCTTGAAAAATAACTCTTTCAGTCCCATTAGGATAAGGAAAATACCAAAAGCTTTTGAAAGCAGGCTTTGCTCTATCCTGTTTGCAAGCCATGCTGATATAATAACAGCAGCCGTTCCCCACAAAACTGCGGGAACGGCTTTTTTCCATTCCACAAGCTTGTTTTTCGTGTGAAGCACAAGGCTTATTATTGCGATAGGGATAAAAAACACAAGGTTTATCCCCTGCGCCGCTAGTTGCGAAAAGCCTGCAAAGACCGTCAGATAAACTATAAGCACCATTCCGCCCCCAAGACCCATGGAGGCAAAGATGCCGGTGAGAAAAGCCACCGCACATATTGTATACCAAGCCGTAATATCACCCTATTTCATAAATATCCTCACGCCTGCAATTATCATAAGTGCACCGAAAATGCGTTTTAGCAGACTGTTTGAAAGCTTTTTCATGAGCATTGCACCCACTGCCGCACCAACTATCCCAAGTGGTATGAATTTCACAGCCTGCCAAATGTCAAGACTTCCGCCCTTGAAATATACAAGTCCGCTTATAATAGACAATGGAAGCGTTATGGCAATTGACGTGGCATGAGCTTTTTTCGCCTCACTGCCGCCTTTTTCAAGCATAGGCACTGCTATCATTCCTCCACCTGAACCGAAAAAACCGTTGCATATCCCCACGGCTATACCTGTGAGCGCATTGAAGCATTTTTTATTTATACGCAAAAAAATCACCCCATACTATTATCTGTACGGGGTGATGATTTATTCACTGAACTATCAGTCTATCTCTACCATTATTTTCTGATCCACACGGGAAGCACCGGCACGCATTACGACTCTTATAGCCTTTGCGATCCTGCCCTGCTTGCCGATAACTCTGCCCATATCGTCCGGAGCAACGTGAAGATGATAAACCACGATACCCTCTGCGTTAGGCTCGTCAACAACGACCTCAACAGCGTCCTTGTTTTCAACAAGCTCAGAAACTATAGTTTCGAGTAATTCTTTCATAAAAATATCTCCATTCTCCCACGAAAATGCGGCAGGGAAGCGTTTTCCCCGCCGAAAACGGCAAGCGAAGTGGTGGGATAGGTGGCTCACCGTCTGAATTGTCTTGTCAGCTATTAGATAGTGCCGTTCTTCTTGAGAAGAGCCTTAACTGTATCAGTTGGCTGTGCACCGTTAGCGATCCAAGACTTTGCCTTTTCGTCGTCAACCTTGAGTACAGAAGGTTCCTTAGTTGGGTCATAGTAGCCCAGCTCTTCGATGAAACGTCCGTCTCTTGGATATCTTGAATCAGCAACTACGATTCTGTAGAAAGGAGCCTTCTTAGCACCCATTCTTCTGAGTCTGATCTTTACTGCCATTGTATTTTCACCTCCATAAAAAACTTCATATATCAAATCAATCACTTGATTGCTGATAGCTTATCAACTATTGTGGCATTCCGCCGCCAAGTCCTTTGAGAAGTGCCGCTCTGTTTCTTCTGGATTTCTTTCCGTGAAGATTTCCACCGATACCGAACTGCTTCATCATTTTCTGCATCTGTTCAAACTGCTTAAGAAGCTGATTTACGTCAGATACCTGCGTGCCGCTTCCGGCAGCGATACGTCTTTTTCTCTTAGGGTCAATGATCGCAGGCTTTTCTCTTTCAGCCCTTGTCATTGAATTTATCATAGCCTCAGTCTTTTTCAGTTGAACCTCGCCCTGCTCCACCTGCTCGTCTGTTACCTTGTTTGCGCCTGGAAGCATTCTGATAATAGACTTCATAGAGCCCATTTTCTGTATCTGCTTCATCTGCTCCAGCAAGTCGTTAAGGTCAAAGCCCTTTTCCTGCATTTTTTCTGCAAGCTTTTTGGCGTCCTTTTCGTCAACTGTCTGAGTAGCCTTTTCGATAAGTGTGAGCATATCGCCCATGCCAAGTATTCTTGAAGCCATTCTCTCAGGGTGGAAAGCCTCAAACTCGTCAAGCTTTTCGCCCATACCAACGAACTTGATAGGCTTACCTGTTACAGCAAGCACTGAAAGCGCCGCACCGCCTCTTGTGTCAGAGTCGAGCTTTGTAAGGATAACACTGTCGATACCAAGAGCCTCGTCAAAGCTTGAAGCTACCTTTACAGCGTCCTGACCGATCATAGCGTCAACAACGAGCATTATCTCGTTCGGCTCAGCGATCTTCTTGATGTCTTTAAGCTCGTTCATAAGCTCCTCATCAATGTGAAGACGTCCTGCTGTATCTATGATAACAAGGTCATTGCCGTAATCCTTGGCGTGCTTGATACCCTCTTTTACTATCTTTCGTGGGTCTATCTGACCCATTTCAAATACTGCGACTTCGGCTCTCTCTCCCACAACCTTTAGCTGTTCGATAGCCGCAGGTCTGTAAACGTCGGCTGCTATAAGCAGAGGACGCTTGCCCTCTTTCTTGAACATCTTCGCAAGCTTTGCAGCGTGTGTTGTTTTACCTGAACCCTGAAGACCGCACATCATTATTATGCAAGGCGGCTTGTTAGGGAAGTTTATCTTCGAGTTAGCCTCGCCCATGAGCTTTATAAGCTCGTCATTAACTATCTTTATGACCTGCTGACCAGGAGTAAGGCTCTTCAGCACTTCCTCGCCAACGCTTCTCTCTGTTACCTTGGCAATAAAATCTTTTACTACCTTGTAGCTGACGTCAGCCTCAAGCAGAGCCATTTTAACTTCACGCATTGCCTCTTTTACATCGGCTTCGCTAAGTTTACCTCTTGATTTAAGACGCTTGAACACGCCGTTTAGTTTTTCTGAAAGTCCTTCAAACGCCATAAGCTGTCCTCCGTATAATTTTTTTATCTATATCTATTCTTCTTCAGTATATTCTGCGTTGTCAAATTCATCAAGCTTAGAATCGAGATTTTCAAGAAGCACTATCACCTTTTCGGCAATATCTCTCGCATAATTCTTTTTTTTACACTCGTTAAAAACGTCCATAGCCTGAGCCTTGAACTCTTTAAGCTCTGCCAGATAAGCTTCCTGCTGTTTTAGCAGACCTAGCTTTTCTTCATAATCAGCCATTGCAGTTTCACATTTTTTTATAGCGTCATGAACGCCCTGTCTTGAGATATCTAGCTGAGCGGCGATCTCTCCCAACGACAGATCGTCATTGTAATAAAGATCCATGATCTCGTTTTGTTTATCAGTGAGCAGGCAGCCATACAAGTCGAGCAAAACGCTGTTTTGCAAATTTTTACTCATACTGCTTACCTCCTAATGGATTTCTGTAAAGTCATAAACCTTTACAATTATATATCAAGTTTACCGACTTGTCAAGGGGTTTTTATGAAAAAATAAAATTTAACAAAATTCTGTGGAAAAAGTCCTTTTTATATGGTATAATAATATATTGATAGACATAGTGATGATAAATAGTATAGGAAATTGTATGCCAAGGGGGAAGAGTATATGATAAGCTATGTGTTGAAAAACGACAGATATGAAATGAAAGTCCCTGCCCTGACTTTTGGTGCGGCAGGTTTTGAGAGAAACGATTGTGACGATGTGTATTTTGAGTTTCTCGACAAATATGTAGAGCTTGGCGGCTGGTGTATCGATACCGCAAGAGTTTACTGCGACTGGCTGGAGAATGGTCACGATTCCAGCGAGGGAGTAATAGGCAGATGGCTCAAAGCCAGAAACAATCGTGATAAAATTTGTATTGCCACAAAGGGCGGTCACCCTGAAATGGGTCATATGGACGAAAGCCGTCTTAGCAGGGAAGAGCTTACAAAGGATCTTGAAGCAAGCCTGAGAGTGCTGGGCGTTGACTATGTGGATATTTATTTTCTTCATCGTGACGACCCGAAGATACCTGTGGAAGAGATAATGCCAGTTCTCAATGATTTTTATGAGAGCGGAAAGATACATTTTATAGGCGTTTCAAACTGGACAACTCAGAGGATAGAGGAAGCAAATAAGTTTGCAGAGGAAAACGGTATGGAGCCTATCAGGATCAGTCAGATAAACTACAGCCTTGCACATTCGAGCGTTGAAACTTTCGGTGACAATACTCTTGTTTGTATGGATACAAAGGAGTTCCGCTGGTACAAGAAGCATGATTTTCCTGTTATGGCGTTCTCCCCGCAGGCAAAGGGCTTTTTTGCAAAGCTTGCAAAGGGCGACGCTGCAAACAATCTCCCTGAGGGACAGTATGCAGGTCCTGCTAATCTTGCAAGACTTGCAAAGGTAAAACAGCTCAGCGAGCAGACGGGGGACACTCCGGCAAAGATAACCCTCGGCTATCTGAACAGCCAGCCGTTTTTTGTATCGTCAGTTTTCGCAGTAACAAAGCTGTGGCAGCTTGACGAGGATATGGAAGCGCAGGATCTTACATACGATCCAAAGACAGTGGCTTTCCTTGAAAATATGATATAAAATAAAAGCACTCTGCATTGACCGTGATATAATCCCCTTAGAGTAGACACATGAAATAATAAAATGGTGTAACTCTAAA
>NZ_LARF01000114.1:0-1013 GCF_000980385.1 Ruminococcus sp. N15.MGS-57 | reverse complement strand
CAGGTTCTCTTTCACTCCCCTCCCGGGGTCCTTTTCACCTTTCCTTCACAGTACTGCTTCACTATCGGTCACTGAGGAGTATTTAGGCTTGGAGGGTGGTCCCTCCGGCTTCCCACAGGGTTTCTCGTGTCCCGTGGTACTCTGGATACCGCTCGCTGATTCTCAATTTTGCCTACAGGACTTTCACCCTCTTTGGTATGCTTTCCCAAAACATTTCGGCTATCAATCATCAATACTAAATGCGGTCCTCAACCCCAAAAGATAAATCTCTTGGTTTGGCCTCTTCCAATTTCGCTCGCCGCTACTTTCGGAATCGAGTTTTCTTTCTTCTCCTACTGCTACTTAGATGTTTCAGTTCACAGCGTTCCCCTCCATAGGCTATGTATTTACCTATGGATACATGAATTTTCCTCATGCAGGTTTCCCCATTCGGACATTCCCGGATCGATGGCTATTTGCGCCTCCCCGAGACTTTTCGCAGCTTATCACGTCCTTCTTCGGCTCTCAGTGCCAAGGCATTCCCCTTGTGCTCTTTTTCGCTTGACCTAGCGGAATGTAGTAGCGATACTACATTTCTTTCTTGCTTTTGTCTTAAATCTATTAATTTAAGCTTTTCTGCTTTTTCTCGATTTTTTTGACTCTTTCTTTCTCTTTATTCAGTTTTCAAGGTGCAGCTGTCAGAAACTTTTGTTTTCTGACTTAGTGGAGATTACGAGATTCGAACTCGTGACCCCCTGCTTGCAAGGCAGGTGCTCTCCCAGCTGAGCTATATCCCCAGACCACACAAAATGGGCTCAAGTGGACTCGAACCACCGACCTCACGCTTATCAGGCGTGCGCTCTAACCAGCTGAGCTATAAGCCCATTGAAATCTTTCGATCTCTTTGGTGTTTTCAATTATCTCTCGATAACTGAACAGTATAACCAATTTCCTTACTTGTTTCTTTTCCTTAGAAAGGAGGTGATCCAGCCGCACCTTCCGATACGGCTACCTTGTTACGACTTCACCCCAGT